>ONVJ01000132.1 GCA_900321265.1 uncultured Eubacteriales bacterium | reverse complement strand
GCTGAAGAAACTACCGTTGCGCCGGTAGAGACTACCGCAGCTCCGATCGATACTATGGTAGCTCCGATCGATACCACGGCAGCGCCGGTCGATACCACGACAGCGCCGGTCGATACCACGGCAGCGCCGGTCGATACGACGGCAGCTCCGGTAGAGACTACCGCAGCTCCGGTCGATACTACGGCAGCTCCGGTCGATACCACGGCAGCTCCGGTCGATACGACGGCGGCATCGGTCGAGACGACTGCTGCGCCGGTCGATACCACAGCGGCTCCGGTCGAAACTACGGCAGCGCCTGTTGAAACGACTTCGGCTCCTGAGCAGACATCTTCCTCCGGGACCGAACCGGGTCAGCCCTATACGCTCAGCGGCGACACCTCCGCCTTCAGTTACACCAGCGAAAGAGTCTGCTCCGACTACGGCTCCTCTGTCCTGAATTCGTCAGCCTACTCCGCCTTCTTTGCGTCGACCTCCGACTCGGGCATCACCATCCCGGCGCTGGCGCAGAACTTCGTGCCCCAGGGCATAGACTACTGGGACGAGGCGGGAGTCTTTTTGATATCCGGGTATTTCAACCCGGCGTCATCGTCGTCGTCGGTGCTGCTGGCGGTCGAAAAGGATACCGGAAAATATGTCGGCGAATGGAGCCTCAAAAATACCGACGGATCGGCCCATACCGCCCATGACGGCGGAGTCGCCGTGACCGAAAAGGACATATACCTGTCCAACGGCTCTAAGCTCTTCAGGATCTCGCTCGATCAGCTGAAAAAGACGGGCAATCACGGGACGCTGAAGATCGAACAGGCGATATCCGTCCCGGTGAAGGCGTCCTACTGCAACTATTCGGGCGGATACCTCTGGGTGGGCGAGTTCTCGCTGCAGGGCAACGCGTCATATACCATCACCGGACACGAATACGCCGGGAACTACGCCTGGACCGCCGGATACCGGCTCGGCGCCGACGGCAGGCCGGAATCGTCGCCCGCGGTCATCATAAGCACGCCCGAGAGGATACAGGGATTCTGCATGTTCGACGACGGCAGGATCTTCATGACCCGTTCCTACGGAAGAACGAATGATTCATACTTCTACATAACGAAGACCGCTCTGCTTTCGTCTGATCCCGACGCGTCGGTGACGGTCGGCGGCAAGAATGTCCCGCTGTATCTGGTTGCTCCGGAGGAAAACTGCACGTCGGTACGCGGAGTGCCGATGGCGGAGGGCTGCACCGCGCTTGGCGGGAAGGCTTACGTTATCTATGAATCGGGCGCCTATTACTACAGAGCAGCTTCTTCGAGCGTTTCGAAGAACCCGACCGACAGGATCTGGGTCTTTGAGAAATGAGACAGAATGAGGAAAAAATGAAAAAACACTATCTTATCGATTTTGAAAACGTATCCGACGACGGGCTGAAGGGTTATTTCGAGCTTTCGCCCGAGGACACGGTGGAAATCTTCTACACCGAAAACGCTGCGAGGATAGGCATCGATTTTCTGGAGAACTGCCTGGCCGCCCCCGAGAGGGCAGCCCTGCGCTTCATCAAGGTCCCCGCAGGGAAGCAGTCGCTTGACATGCAGCTTGCCACCTATCTCGGGGCACTGCTTGCAGGCGACGGGGCTCCCGACGCCGAGTACTGCATCGTGAGCAAGGACAAGGGGTTCGCCTCGATCAGACAGTTCTGGCAGAGCAGAAGGCCGGGAGCCGTCATCAGACTGCAGCGGATGATCCGTCCCGACGGACAGCCGCAGAACGCGGGGCAACAGAAGCCCGCTGAGCCGCAGAACGCGGGGCAGACGAAACAGCCCGAAGCACAGAACGAAGCTCAGCAGAAGCCTGTTGGTGCGCAGAACGCGGGGCAGACGAAACAGCCCGAAGCACAGAACGAAGCTCAGCAGAAGCCCGTCGGTGCGCAGAACGGCCCGCAGCAGAGACCCGCGCAACAGAAAAACGCTCAGAAGCCCGCCGACGCGCAGAACACCGCGAAGCCCGAAGCGAATGCCGCCGACCCGGCGAAGGTGAGGATCGCTGCGGCGCTTCAGAAGGGCGGCATCGACGAATCGGTCGCCGACTCGGTCTGGTCGCTGGCACAGTCTCTCCGCGGAGCCCCGGCCCCGCTTCGCGACATCTATCAGGGGATCGTGAAAAAATACGGCCAGAAGAAGGGCCTCGCCATCTACAACCAGGTCAAAAGCGAGCTCAAGCAGCTCGTCTGACCGGTATTCATAATAACTGTAACCGTTTAGCTTTAACAGCTCCGACTGATTTTTTCTGACACAACGGAGACGCATAATGTCAAAAACCAAAGACGCTCTGATCATTATCGCCGCGGTCCTTCTCGCGCTTGCGGTCCTGCTGCTCGTGGTGATAGTCGTTATGGACCGCATGAAAGGTCCGAATCCGGGAGGAGATACCGGAAGGGCGGACACGACCGCCTTCACAGAACCTCTGCCCGAGACTTCTCTCTCTCAGGAGACCGAACCCGCACCCGAAAGTTCGACTTCGGTCGACGTAACGACCGCGGAGCTGACCACCGAAGAGCTCACGACGGCTGAGATCACGACGGCCGAGATAACGACCGAAGAGCTCACGACCGCCGGGGAGACCACCGCGGAGCCTTCCGTGACGCAGCCTGTTGTCGGCGACTGGGTCCCGGTGAAGATAGAAGGCGCAACCGATCTCGGCGTGTCGTCGAAGGGATATCTCATCCAGCAGAAGGACGGCCTTTATTATGTAGGCGGTATCCTGATCGCCAACAAGAGCTATCCGCTGCCCTCCGACTATATACCGGAAGGATTTCCGGTGCCTATGGTCGATCAGGTGATCAGCAAATTCCTCCCCGACGCGCAGGCGGGATACGACGAGATGAAGGTCGCCTTCAAGGCCGAGAATCCGACCGCGGCGGGCTTCAAGATCCAGTCGGGATACCGTTCATATCTGACCCAGACCAGACTCTATAACAACTACGCCGCCGCCAACGGAAAGGCCGCCGCCGATACCTTCTCGGCAAGACCCGGCCATTCGGAGCACCAGACCGGCCTTGCGGCCGACATCAACGTCGTGGGGACCTGGACGCTGCTCGAGTCGATCAAGAACACGACCGAGGGCAAGTGGCTTGCCGCCAACAGCTGGAGGTTCGGCTTCATCCTCAGATACCCCGAGGGGAAATCCGACAAGACCGGTTATATCTACGAGCCCTGGCATTTCAGATACATAGGGAAGGAAGCCGCTAAGGCGGTCTACGAGAGCGGGCTCTGCCTTGAGGAGTTCCTCGGGATAGATTCTGTTTATCCCGAATCCTGAGCCGACGGAAAAAACGGCCCGCGGGGGGCCCGCGGCGCGGGTCCTGTAACGAGCCGCTTGGCAATTGCCTGCCGATCTGCCCCGGAAGCTGCGGGGCTGCCCCGAAAGCCTGACTTTCAGGGCAGCCCCGTGCGGATATGTCATTCGGGAAGGCGGCCTCTGAAACGGTCGAACCAGAGCCGGAGCTCTTTGTGCATTACTTCTCCGTGCTTGTGCTTGATCCCCTCCAGCGTCCTGAGCTCCCCGTAGCAGCCGGCGCGTTTCACGCCGGCGATATACTCGGTGCTGGCGGCGTAGTCGACGGTGGTGTCGTGGTTGCCGTGCCAGATCTTTATCGGGCAGGGAAGGAAGGTATACCGCAGCCCGCCGACGGTCAGCGTCCGGTTGGTCCAGGGATTGAGTCCGCGCGACCGGTCCTCGTCCCAGACGCGTTTCTGCGGGAATCCGAACTGCTCCGAGATTATGTCCGCGATCGTCTCTCCGCCGTCGAATTTGCGCTGAGCCTCCCAGGATCCGTTGACTCTGACTCCGCAGACGTCGGCGGCGATAAGGTTTATCCTGGGATAGAAGAGCCCGAGAACTCTGACCGTCGACGGATAGAGATTGACGTAGTTGAGCGCACAGACGCCTCCCATCGAGGCTCCGCAGACAAAGAGACCCGGCTCGACGTTGAAGTTCGCCAGGATATATCTGTAGGCGTTGTATACCGCTTCGCAGTATCTTCTGTTGCCGTATGAGCGTCCGTCGGGACGTGTTCCGTGTATGTCAAAGACGGCGTACCCGGCTGCGGTGCATTCTGCCGCGTATCCCGTTCCTCCCGCGTGGTCTTCCGCTTCGCAAACTCTGCCGCCCGATCCGTGCGCCGAGAAAACAAGCGGGACGGGTGACGCGCCCGAGTCTTTGTAACAGTCGGGGAGGGCTATGACAGCCTCCGTCTCGCCTTCCGAATAGGAGTCCTGCACACTGTCCGCCGAGATGGAAACGACGTCGTCCCAGGCCGCGTTGTACCTGACTTTGAACCAAACCTTTTTCATGATCCGGGATCCTGCCTCTGAATTCATTATTTGCGGTCATCTCCCCCCCGGGGGCTCATGCCGCTTAATGAATTATACCACAGAGAGCGGCATCTTTCAACCAAAAACTGTACCTGAGCAAAAAACTGACACCGTTTTATGGTTAAACAGCCTGAAAACCGGGGATTTAATATCATTGCAGATAAAAATGCCAGCCGCGTCCCGCGGCGGAACGGAGATAATAAATGACAAAAAGAACAAGGATCCTTTCTCTTCTGGTCGCCCTTCTGACGACGCTTTCGGCCTTTTCCTCCTGTGCCCACAAGCATGAATTCGGCGAATGGACGGGGGACGAGAACAGTCATTCCAGAAGCTGCGAAGGCAGGAAGTGCGAAGAGACCGAAGCCGGCGCCCACGAGTTCGGCGAGCCTGAGGTCATAAACGAGGCGGGGCCCCTCACCGAGGGACTGCGAAGATACACCTGCTCTGTCTGCGGATATTCATATGAAGAAGTGATCCCGCAGCGGCTTTCGCTTTCGATCGAGGAGTTTGAAGAGTTCGACACCCACACCAGCCTGCAGAAGAAGTATCTCTCCTCTCCTGTCAGCGAGGTGCCCGAAAAGGCAGCCGGCGTCCTCGAGCAGAGCACGCAGGCGACTCCCGTCTTCACATGGCATCTTGAAGGCCTTGCCGAAGGCGAAGAGATGCAGACATACATCCTTGCTATAAGTGAAAAAGAGGATATGTCGGACGCCAAGACCTACAGGTCGAGATACTGGCAGTACGACAGGAGCGGCGGATTCAACTTCAAGGTCCGCTCGAGGTATTACTGGCAGGTGAGCGCTCTCATCAAGCTCACCGACGGAACCGAAGTCGAGGTGAAGAGCGATATTTCCTCCTTCACGACCCTTGACGGTCCGAGGACCCTTGACGTTGGCGGTATCGCAAACTTCAGGGATCTCGGAGGAAAGGACTGCGACGGCGGAGTCCTGCGCCAGGGATTGATCTTCAGATGCGGCAGACTCAATCCCAACTACAGCAAGTCATCGTCGGTCAGCGCTTACGGGAAGAACATCCTGGTCGAGCTCGGGATAAGGAGCGAGATCGATCTCCGCGGATCGATCAACGACGACGGATGTTATCAGAACGGCTTCAAGGCCGACGGCAGCGAGACGATGCACAGCTGGGGCGGCGATCAGATAACCTATTACCTCTGCCCGGCGATCTACTATGATTCGATCCTCAAAAACGACGACGGCAAAAAGATGATAAAGGATTCCTTCGCGATCCTTGCCGACCCGGACAACTATCCCCTGATCTTCCACTGCTCGATCGGGACTGACCGCACCGGCATACTCGCCTTCCTGATCGAGGGAGTATGCGGCGTCAGCTATACCGACATGGAGAGAGACTATCTCTTCTCGAATTTCGCCAACATAGGCAGCAACCGCACCGAGACGAAGTTCCTGGCGGTCACCTCTCCGATAAAGGCCCAGAAGGGAAGCAGCTGGATGGAAAAGTGCAAAAACTATCTGCTGTCTGTCGGCGTGACCGAGGCGGAGATCGAATCGGTGAGAAATATTTTAATAGAAAAACCTTGACATATCCGCTCTCGGGTGGTATAATAATAATCCGTCGGTTGAAAATCTATTTGTTTGAAATATATACAGGAGGTTGCAAATGGAAATAGCTCTCGGTATCGTGATTCTGGTTTTTGCGCTTGTGATAATAGTTGCCGTGCTTCTTCAGTCGGGCAAAGACAGCCAGATGTCCGGTGTTATTTCGGGTGCCGCGGATACCTTCCTCGGGAAGGACAGAGGCTCCCGTCTCGATAAGCTGCTCAATAAACTGACTCCGATCATCTCGGGAATCTTCGCGATACTCGTTATCGTGATGTACATCATGGTCCAGTCCTGAGCCGCCTTCGAAAAAGAAAAAGAAAAAGAAAAGAGCCGCGCGCCGGGTTTTCCGACGCGCGGCTCTTTTCGGTCTTACAGAAGCAGGGAATAGTAGTAGGCGGACATCGCGCTCCAGCCGTGGCAGAGCGATCCGGCGCCCGCAAAATCGGCCTCGCCCCTGATAGTCTCCCAGAAGGTGGTGGCGCCTCTGTCGAGCATGTATTTTCCGTCCCGGTCGATCTCCTCAAGGATCGCCGGGGCGAATTCTCTTCCTCCGAGCCCGAGGAGCGCGTCATATCTGAAGCAGGCCATGCTGAGCGTCGCGGGGACGGCCTCTGCCCCGCCGTTCCCGTTCTTGAGGATGACCTCCTCCAGCCTTTCACGCGTCCCCTCGGAGAGCCCGTCAGCCGCCCCCGAAAGGACGCAGAGCGCCTGTGTCAGCACCGAGAAGGGAGCGCCTGGCCGGTCGGTGAAGGATCTGAAGAGGCCCGACGAAGAATCGAAGAAGACACGCCTGACCGCTTCCGTTACCCTGTCCGCGATATTTCTGTAGGCTTCGGCTCTTTCGCTCAGTTCGCGGCTCTTCAGGAGGCCAGTGTCCTCTGCTGAGGCAGTCCTCTCGCAAATGTCGGCGAGCGAGCGCAGCGCGACCGCCAGGAAGGCGTTGAAGGGGGCCTCGAAGGGGGGATCCTTCTCGTCTGCCCCGCAGGCCCCTCCGCTCATCGATGGCGACCATTCGTAGAAGTTCCAGATCCCGTGGCTCTCGGGGTATCTCGGGCAGAGGAAGGCGTGAGAGCCCTCCCGCGCCGCTCTCGAGAGTATCGATGCCGCGAGCCCGGTCAGCACGCTCATCTTTTCGGCGGCAAACGCGGTATCGCCGGTGAAGGCGAGGTATTCGTCGAACTGAACGAACCAGGCCAGCGAGTAGAAGGGGATGGGGCGGTCGACTCCTCCCGGGTAGCAGAGCTTCATGATCCCGTCGGGGCGGATGCCTCTCGACATCAGATCGAGCGAGGCCCTCGCCATCTCCCGGTTCCCGCCTTCGAAAACGCGGTATCCGGCAAGCATCTGGTTGCGCGAATCGAGCGTATAGAGCGACTGCTCTCTCCAGGGACAGTCCTCGTAGTGCTCGTGCATGCAGCATCTGAGTGTCCTTACCGCCGTCGATCTGATCTTCTCCCGGAGACGTCCGGTCTCTGTTGAGATATCGATCCCGGAAGGCAGTTCCGCCACGGGATAAACGACGGGATGGAAGAAAAATTCAACCTCTTCCGGCTCTCCGGTTATGAAAAACTGAAAATACCTGCAGCCGATCCTCCGTAGAGCGGGGAAGAAGAGGTTATCGCCCGGAGCGGCGAGGCAGTCGAAGCCGAATCTGCGAGAGCCGATGACCGTCCGGCAGATACCGTCGGTGATATGCTCCCCCCAGCCGGCGAAGACCGAAGAAGCCTCCGGGTTTCTGAATCTGAGCTCGGGGAATCCAACCGTTTCTGTCCCTACGTCAAAGAGATAAAAGCTGCCTGTGAGGGGCTGTTTTGCCTCTGTTTCAGGAAGATCCCCGCCGTTCAGGCTCACGCATTCCTGCTCAGAGCCCTGAGACGCGGCCGGTCGATCACCCTCAGTGAAATCTGTGAGCTTCGCGTGCGTCATCAGCAGGCAGGGATCGGCAGCCTCCGCGGCGTCGGCGGCAAAGCGTCCGCTCCTTATGAGCTTTCCGACGATCGGCTCCTCGGTGACGAGCTTTCTGTTGGGGCGGGGAAGCACCGCCGAATAAGAGATGTCCGCGACCTCGGAGGGCGCCGGAGAGGGAAGAGCGGCAAGCCGCGGCGAAACGCAGCCGAAGCCCGGCCCGAGCTGACCTGTGATTATTCTTCTCCGGTGCTGAGCGTATGAGGGGCAGAGCGACGACCGTGTATCCGGACCCGAGCATCCTCCCGGCACCGGTATGCCGTCCTCAAAGAGCGCGAAGGCCGCGGAGGCGGTGTGCTTCATATGCGTGAGGGCGTCGATCCCGCTGTGCCAGAAGGTCAGCTTAAGCTTCGATCCTTCCCTCGGGGACAGCTCGTACTCGTCATATATCAGACGGTCGGGCGTGTCCGAGAACTGACCGAAGCCGGCGAGCTTTCCGTCGAGGAAAATATTGTAATCGGTATCGACGGCGATCCTGACCGTGTAGCGGTGCCCCTGCCTGAAGGATACTTCGGGGAAGAAATCGGCGTATTCGTCGTCGGCTCCTCCGCCGCGGATCCAGATCGCCCTGCAGGGCATTTCTTTTGTCGGGAGATTCATTCGGCCCTCCTTCGGACGGAAAAGATCCCCTTCGGTAGGGGTCGTCCGGATAAAGATTGAACAGTACAGAAAGAAAAGATGTGCAAAGCAAATGAGCATTTGCCCTGATCAGCCGGACAGCAGGTCAGACGCCGGATGAAAGATCAAAGTGAAAAAGATCGAGCACCGGCGTCCCCGTCTTCAGGGCGTGCCTGACGGTGTATACAGTTCCTCCGTCGGTCTCATCCGGCCTCAGCCAGGCGATGCAGAGATCGGCGCTGTCGACGAGCGCCCTGTCTCTTATCTGCATGCATCCGTTGAAATAATGCGGAGCGAAGACGCGAACGCTGTCTGCGAGGCTTATGATCCGCCGGTAGGCCTCCCTGTCGGTCTCGGGCCAGTATCTGTCCTGCCCTTCGCAGGGAAGCAGGAGCTCGAGCGTTACCGCCATTGCGCCGGTCTCATTCTTCAGCCGTTCCCTCGCGCGGAGCACCGCCTCGGCGGCGAGAGTATCGAAGCCGAGCGCGCCGCCGGTGAAGAAGCGTCTGGCGGCAAAGCCAGAGCGGCTGCCGGTCAGCATGCCGATCAGGAGATCGAGTTTTTTTTCCGCGTCGGCTTTTTCGCCCTCCGAAAAGCGCCGGTGACCGGTGAAGCATACGCCGACGGTGTTCCCGTGATCGACGCCGTCAAGACTCGTCAAAAGCATTTTTCCTGCTCCTTTTTTCAGAAAAAACGCCGCGGGAGGCATGCATAAGAAGCGATTCCCGCGGCGGATATCAGTTATTCGGGTTTTGCGGTCTGCCGCATAAACCGTAAGACGTCAGCTGAGCTTTGCTCCGTTGATCTTGACGCCGGGGCCCATCGTAGAGGCGATGACGCAGGACTTGATGTACTGTCCCTTTGCGGACGCCGGTTTGGCCTTGATGACGGCGGAGATCAGGGTGTCGAAGTTCTCTTTCAGCTTATCCTCGCCGAAGGAGACCTTTCCTATCGGGCAGTGGATGATGTTGGTCTTGTCGAGTCTGTACTCGATCTTACCGGCTTTTGCTTCCTTGACAGCCTGAGCGACGTTCGGGGTGACGGTTCCGTTCTTCGGGGAGGGCATGAGTCCCTTGGGGCCGAGGATCTTGCCGAGACGTCCGATGACGCCCATCATGTCGGGAGAGGCGATAACGACGTCGAAGTCGAGCCAGCCTTCCTTCTGGATCTTTTCAACATAGTCCATTCCGCCGGCGTAGTCGGATCCGGCGTCGAGGGCGGCCTGGATCTTGTCGTCCTTCGCGAAGACGAGGGTCCTCACGGTCTTGCCGGTGCCGTTCGGAAGAACGACGGCGCCTCTGACCTGCTGATCGGCGTGACGGGAGTCGACGCCCAGACGGATGTGGAGCTCCACAGTCTCGTCGAATTTGGCTTTCGCGGTCTTGCATACGAGCGAAACGGCCTCGACAGGCTCATAGAGTTTGCTCTTATCAAACAGCTTTACGCTTTCGACATACTTTTTGCCTTTTGTTGCCATTTTAAGTTACCTCCTTGCCTTTCGCTCAGTCTTCGACGGTGATGCCCATGGAGCGGGCGGTACCGGCGATCATGCTCATAGCGCTCTCGATGCTTGCGGCGTTGAGATCGGGCATCTTTGTCTCGGCGATCTTTCTGACCTGATCGCGGGTGAGCTTGGCGACCTTCGTCTTGTTGGGAACGGAGGAACCTTTTTCGATCCCGCAGGCCTTGAGGATAAGCACCGGGGCGGGAGGAGTCTTGGTGATGAATGAGAAGGTGCGGTCGGCGTAAACTGTAATCACGACCGGGATGATAAGACCGATATCGTTCTTCGTTCTCTCATTGAACTCTTTTGTGAATACCGGAATCGCCACGCCGTACTGACCCAGGGCGGGGCCTACGGGAGGCTGGGGAGTCGCCTTGCCGGCGGGGAGCTGAAGTTTGATGTAGCCCAGTATTTTCTTTGCCATTTTTTAAATAACCTCCATGTGGTTTTTTGCGGAAGAATGCAGTAAAATTTTCTTCCTCCCACTTATTTGACCGGAGATATGTGACTTGTGTCGATATCCGCCGGCAGATCGCGTCTTCCTCTCTTGATGAGGACGTGTGCTTTGGACAGATCGTCCGAGATCGATTCCACTATTCCTATCTGGCCCTCGAAAACGTCGCCGGTGATCTGTACGGTATCTCCCACCTTGAAGGAGAGAACTACGGTCGGAGCCGGAGCTTCCTCTTCGAGCATGAGATCTGCGACTTCCTGGTCCGAGATCGGAGTAGGACGTGAACCGGGACCAACAAAGCCGGTCACTCCGGTGATGTTCCTCACCACATGCCATGTCTCGTCGTTCATTTCCATCTTGACCATGACATATCCGGGGAACAGCTTGTTTTCTTTTTCGACTTCCTTGTCGCGTTTGACCTCCAGAACCTTTTCGACCGGAACCCGGACCGCGACGATCTTGTCACCGAGACCGCGGTTCGAGACGACCTTCTGGATGCTGATCATTACCTTGTTTTCATAGCCGGAATACGTATGCACCACATACCAACGCAGTCCCTTGCTGATTTCGTTGAGATCGCTCATCTGACTTTGTTTACAACCTTTCCCTCAGAGGGATCAGTCGCGGATAATAAGGTCCGTCAGGCTTCCGATGCCCTTTGAGAAGAGGATATCGAGCCCGCCGATGATGAGAGCGAAGACAACGGCGATAATGATAACGACGATTGTGTTCTTCTTGACGTCGCGAGCGGGAGACCATACGATCTTCTTGAGCTCGCTCTTGTAGTCGCGGAAGAATTTCTTTACCTTCTCACGGAAGGCGGGTTTGAAGAGATAGAAGCTGAAGAAGACGATGAGAGCGATTCCGATCACCGCGAGAGTGACGATAAGATCCCAGTTGATCTCCTTGGTCTTATCGGTGCTGTCGCCGTCGGTCGTTGTATCGCCGGTCGTCTCGCCTGTCGTTGCGGATCCGTCGCTTTCCGTGCCGTCACCCGACTCGGCTTCCTTGTCGTCCTCCGTGTCGGCGGAAGTATCCTCTCCCGTCTCGCCGGTGGTCAGGACCGAGCCGTCGGTCTCTCCCTCTGCCTCGGTTTCCGAAGCGGATATCCCGGTGACTGCCAGCGCGAGCATCAGCAATACAGCCAGAAGAAGGGCTGTAAGTTTGGATAATCTGACTGATGTCATCTCGTCACCTTACTTCGATTCCCTGTGCACGGTGTGCTTGCGGCAGAATCTGCAGTATTTTTTCAGCTCGAGTCTGTCGGTCGTGTTCTTTTTGTTTTTCTTTGTGTCGTAGTTCCGCTGCTTGCATTCCGAGCATACGAGCGTAACCTTGACTCTCTGATCATTAGCCATCTGTAGTGGCACCTCCTGATTCCTGCGATATTTGACCGCTGTCGCGGCCATTTTACCTCCCTCCGGCGGCTGAGCGCTGTGGTGTTCGCCCGGCGGCTTTTTCAATGTTCTGTGCACACAAAAAAAGCCCTGCCGACAGAGGTGATGACATTATACTACAATCAGGTCTGTTTGTCAAGGATTTTTTTTACTGAGAAAGAAAAATATTGACTTTGCTCTCTCTTTGCAATATAATATCTCTATTAAACGGGCCGGAAGGTCCGAATAACAGTAATCACCGAGGTCAGTCATGGAAAGAACCCGCGTTGCGGACATAGTTCCGGGCACAAAAGTAAAAATATCCGGATTCGTCGAGAACTTCAGGAACAAGAGAACGATGGCCTTCATCGTCGTTCGCGACATTACCGGAAAGATTCAGGTCACCGTCGTCAAGGAGGAACATCCCGGGATGCTGGCGGATATCGACAGGATCACCCTCGATTCGGTAATTACCGTCGAAGGGACCGCCGTCGCCAACGACTACGTGAAGCTGGGCGGGATCGAGATCATCCCCGAGACTCTTAAGATCGAATCTGTCGCAGACGCACTGCCGATAAAGGAGGATTCCGCGATCGATTCAAGGCTTGACTACCGCTGGATCGATCTCCGCACCGAAAAGAATACGCTGATCTTCAGGCTTCAGACCGAAATGACGGCAGCGCTGCGCGACTGGCTTCTTGAGAGGAATTTTCTCGAGTTCCACTCGCCTAAGATTATCGGCGCCGCGAGCGAGTCGGGCTCTGAGGTCTTCCGCCTCGACTACTTCGACGGCAACGCATATCTGGCGCAGTCGCCTCAGTTCTACAAGCAGATGGCGATGGCAGCCGGATTTGAGCGCGTATTCGAGTGCGCTCCCGTCTTCAGGGCAGAGAAGTCCTATACGAGAAAGCACGCAACCGAGTTCACCGGATTCGATCTTGAATTCAGCTATATCGACAGTTTCCGCGACGTCATGAAACTGGAGGAGGAGATGCTGACATACATGATCGGACGGGTCGCGGAAAAATTCGGCGACGATATCGTCCGTCTGTACGGAGAGGAATACCGGGTAACTGTCCCCGAAAAGCCATTCCCGGTCATGACGGTCGCAGAGATCTACGAGGAAGAGGAGAAGAGGTACGGCTACACCGTCCCCGAATCCGAGAAGGGGGATCTGACCACCGACGCCGAGCATCTTACATACAGACTCGCAAAGGAGCTCTTCGGCAGCGAGTTCATGTTCGTCACCGATTTTGCCTCCGACAAACGTCCCTTCTACCATATGCGCGACGAGAGGGGAGTCCCGCAGGGTTTCGACCTCATCTGGAGAGGGACCGAGATCACATCCGGCTCTCAGAGAGAGCACAGATACGACGTTCTCTGCCGGAACGCCGCCGAAAAGGGACTTGCCGAGGACGTGAAATTCTACACCGAGTTCTTCCGCTACGGCTGCCCGCCTCACGGCGGATTCGGTCTCGGCATCGACAGACTTACGATGCTCTTCCTCGGAATCTCCATCAAGGAGGCCGAGTTTATCTTCCGCGGACCCGACAGGCTCACTCCCTGATTATTGGGTATTCATAAGTTTAGGGGCCGCCCCCGGAGTCAGACTTTGGGAGCGGCCTCTAAACTGTTGAGGAGCGGTTATTTGTTCCAGATGATCTTTTTCAGGTAGGCGATGTTTGACGACCGGTTGATGTTGATGATCGCCATTTTGTTGTAGTATCCGAAGCTGAAGCTTCCGTTGCAGGGGATCTTGTCGGATGAGAGCTTCAGACTGCTTCCGAATGAATAGACCGAGGTGGCCAGTGAAAACAGGTCGTTGAGCGGGATATTTGTTCTGACATAGGCAAATCCCGATTCGATGATGTTCAGTATCTCGCTCAGCTTTTTTTCGGACATGAGCTTGCTGTAGAGCGCCATCAGGACATTCCTCTGCCGCTGAGTGCGGTCGAAGTCGGCTCCGATCGTCGAGCGGTCGCTCATATAAGCCTTTGCCTGATTGCCGTTGAGATGGTATTTCCCGTTGCCCAGAGACTGGAGCTCTCCGCCTATGTGCTGTCTTTCGACCTCGGTCAGTTCAAGATCGACGCCTCCGCACTTGTCGATGAGTATGACGACGCATGCGAAATTTACCGTCGCGTATTTTTGAATGTCAAGACCGAAGTAATCGTTTATCGTGTTTATGCAGAGGGCGGCTCCTCCGAAGGCGTAGGCGGAGTTGAGCCTGTTCCAGCCGTGTCCGCTGATCGGAACAAGTATGTCGCGCAGGAGGGATATGAGCTTGACATCCCCGGTCTTTTTGTTGAACGAAAAGACGATCATGCAGTCGGATCTTCCGTCAAAGGCGTATGGGTTTCTCGTGTCAAGCCCTATCAGCAGGATGTTCTCCACGTCGGGATCCATTCTGGCCACCCGGTATATCCCTGTCGAAGGCAGAGCGTGCGGGACCTCGGTCGATTCCGGCGGAGTATATACCGGTTCGGGTTTTGCTGTGGTGACAGGAGGTCTGGCGGTAGTCACAGGTGGTTTCGCGGTCGTGCCCTGAGGCGATGAGGAAGTTGCGGCCGAACCGCCGGATGTTCCCTGCTGAGCGGCGGAGGAGTTCGCGGCAGTCGATGAACCTGTCATGTCGGATGTTTCGGGCGCCTGCGGCGTCGTATCGTCCGGAGGGGAGACCGTTTCGGTCAGGTAGGATGACGAGGGATCGACCGGTTCGGTGAACTGGTTGTCCGACGTATCCGGCCGGACCGGCTCGCCGGTGTCGTCTTCGTATGTCCATTCCCCGGCGTCGACGGTTATGATCTCGATGTCGGGACTGTCCGGGACCGTCAGATCGTCCGGGCGTTCGATAATCGGGATCGTCTCAAGACTGCTGCGGTAGGCGCGGTAGAGCGGGAGAAAATAGGCTCCGCCGACTATTCCTGCCGTCAGAAGAAGGGCAAGCAGAGAGATAAGGACGATCAGAATGATCTTCCGGGATCTGTTTTTTTTGTTTTTTTCTTTCTTTTCAACGGTTTCTGCCATGACTGACGGATGTCCTTTCCCTGTCCGGGGGCAAGAATCTGAATGATTTACAGAATGATTATATCACAAAAACTGCGAATTGTAAAGAGAAGCGTAAAAACCGCCAGAACTCATCAGCTCCTCATGCGTGCCCTGCTCGATGACGTCTCCGCCGTTCATCACGAGGATGAGGTCGGCGTTCTGTATAGTCGAAAGCCTGTGGGCGATGACGAAGCAGGTTCTTCCATTCATCAGCTTGAGCATGGCCTCCTGGATCTGCTTTTCGGTCCTGGAGTCGACGTTAGAGGTCGCCTCGTCGAGGATGAGCATCGGCGACGAGGCCAGCATGGCCCTGGCGATCGTTATCAGCTGCTTCTGTCCCTTCGAGATGCTGATCCCGTTGTCGGTCATCACTGTGCCGTAGCCTTCCGGCAGAGATCTGATGAATCCGTCGATATGAGCCGCCCGCGCAGCGGCCTCGATCTCGTCTGCGGTCGCTCCGTCCCGCCCGTAGGCGATGTTCTCCGAGACTGTCCCGCCGAAGAGCCAGGTGTCCTGGAGCACCATCGTGTATGAAGCCCTGAGCGAGTCGCGGGTTATATCCCTGATCTCGCGGCCGTCTATCCTGATCTCTCCGCTGTCGACGTCGTAGAAGCGCATAAGCAGATTGATGACGGTCGTCTTTCCGGCTCCGGTGGGGCCTACGATGGCGATCGTCGATCCCCTGGGGACGTTCAGGCTCAGATCGCGGATCACGGTCCGTCCCGGGACGTATCCGAAGGAGACGTGATCGATCGCGACATCGCCCGCGGGACGCAGAATGTCGACCGCGTTTTCGCGGTCGGGGGTCTCGACCGGCTCGTCGAGGATTCGGAAGATCCTTTCTGCTGCGGCGAGAGCCGACTGAAGGTCGGCGAGGATGTTGGCGAATTCGTTGATCGGGCCGGAGAACTTTCTCGAATACTGAACGAAGGCCGAGAGATCGCCGAGCGCGATGAAGAAGATGCTCGAAGGTCCGACGCGTCCGGTCAGCGAAAGCATGAAGAAGACACCGCCGAACAGGATTATGAGCGAGAGGGCAAGGTTGTTGATGAAATTGACGCCGGGACCGATCACGGCACCGTGCCAGTCCGCCTTGTAATATGCCTCGCTGGCGTCTGCGTTGCGTTCGTCAAAACTTCCTGAGACGGTGGCTGTCCTTCCGTAAGCCCTCACCGTGCGCTGCCCCGACAGCATCTCCTCGGCGTAGCCGTTGAGTTCGCCCAGCTTTGCCGATCTCGTCCGAAATAGCGGCCTGACCTTCGTCGTGCGCTGCTTCGTC
The DNA here is from genome assembly GCA_900321265.1 of uncultured Eubacteriales bacterium. Taxonomy (GTDB): domain Bacteria; phylum Bacillota; class Clostridia; order Oscillospirales; family CAG-272; genus CAG-390. Next base: position 3,370 of record ONVJ01000132.1, on the reverse strand, counting down.
ATATAGACGGATACCGGAACGGTCACACAGAACACGAGCAGGAGGACGGGGGATATGGATATCATGAAGAAGACGCATCCGACGACCGTCACGACGCTCGACGCGACCTGGAGCAGGTCGTGCGAAAGAGATGTGTTGACGGTGTCGACGTCGTAGGAGATGTGGCTGATTATGTCGCCGGTCTGACGGCGGTCGAAGTAGCCGACCGGAAGCTTAACGAGGTGTTCGAAAAGATCCTTCCGCAGCCGGTAGGTGATCTTCTTTCCCAGCTGCGCCAGCACCACCGCCAGCGCGAGCGCCAGCAGCGCCGATCCGAGATAGCAGATCAGCATGAGAAGGATATAGTGGCGCAGCTTCTCAAAATCGATCGCGCCTGTCTCCGCTCCGGAGGATGCGTCATGGGTTCCGTCGCCCGATTCAGGGACTGACGCGTCCGCTCCGGCGGTTCCGGGATCGGCCGTCTGTGACGTGCCCTCCCTGTTCCGTGTCGGGCTGATGATGTCGATCGCCTTTCCCGAGATCTTGGGGGCGACGATCCCGAGCAGATTCGAGGCAAGCATCAGGATGACGGCAGGTATGACTATCCAGTAGTAGGAGAAGAGATATTTCGAAAGCCTGAGAAGCACCCTTTTTCTCGTTTTCGGATCGAGCTTCTGTGCCTTCTGCCGGTTGTTCGGGTTGTTCTGCTGGACCGGATTGCCCAGCATTCCCCCGCCCGGTCCGAATCCGCCTCTATTCAAGGAACGCACCTCCCATCTGAGAGTCGCTTATCTCGCGGTAGACCGCGCATCCGGCAAGCAGCTCTTCGTGTTTCCCGGCTCCGATTATCCTTCCCTCGTCCAGAACCAGGATCAGGTCGGCCGACATGACCGAACTCACTCTCTGAGCGACGACGACAGATGTCACTCCGGCGAGTTCGGAGGAGATTGCCTGTCTGAGGAGCATGTCGGTGCGGTAGTCGAGCGCCGAGCTCGAGTCGTCGAGTATCAGTATCTCGGGGTCTCCGGCGATCGCCCTCGCGATCAGTATCCGCTGCCGCTGTCCGCCCGAGAGGTTCGTTCCCTTTGAGGTGAGCATATAGCCGTACCCCTCTTCAAACGAGGATATGAAACCGTCCGCCTGGGCGATCTTCGCAGCCGCGACCAGCTTTTCGCGCGGGATATCCCTGAAGAATCGGATGTTCTCCTCGACGGTCCCGGCAAAGATGAAATCGTTCTGCATCGCGGAGCCGAAGAGCGAATGGAGCTCCTCCTCGGGTATCGTCCTTACGTCCCGGCCTCCGATCCTTACCGATCCCGAGGTCGCGTCGTAGAACCTCATCAACAGCGATATCGCCGTCGTCTTTCCCGATCCGGTGGCTCCGATGATCCCGAGCTGACTGCCTTTTTCCAGCCTGAAGCTTATGTCGTGCAGTATCTCCTTCGTGCCTCCGTAGGCGAATGAGACCCTGTCGAAGACGACCGAGCCTTCGGGCTCGTCGCATTTCGGATACTCCTTCTCAGACGCGAGGGGCAGCCCTTCGCCCGTATCGAGGACCTCGGCGATGCGCCTGGCCGACGCGGCTGCCTTGGAAGTCATGACGAATATCCTCGAGATGCCCATCATGGCCCCCGAGATCATGGTGAAATACTGTATGAATGCGATTATGTTGCCGGCGCTGGACAGTCCCCTGCCGACGAGGTGCGCCCCTGAATAGACGACCGATACCAGTCCGAGGTTCATGAAGAAGCTCATCGCGGGGTTGGCCGCGGCCATGATCGAGTTGGTCTTACCCTCGATCGAGGCGAGCGCGCGGTTCTCCCTGTCGTATCTGGCGGTCTCGTAGTCGCTTCTCGAAAGCGCCTTGATCACCCGTATCCCCTGAGCGTCCTCGCGGACGACCCTTATCATGCCGTCCACCGCAGACTGGACTTTCGTATAGAGCGGAAGACCCCTGGATGTGATCGTGTAGACGGCAAAGAAGAGAAGAGGCAGGATGCAGGCCATGACGAGAGTCAGCCGCCAGTCCATCGTCGCGCAGATGGCGAGTCCGCCTACCAGAAGGATCGGGGCCCTGACCCCCATCCGCTGCATCATGTTGATGAAGTTGTGGAAGTTGTAGGTGTCGGAGGTGAGTCTGCTCTCGAGACTCGGGACGGTGAAGGCGTCGGTCTGGGCCGGCGAGAGCGACATCGTCCTGTCGAAGAGATCGCGTCTCACCGCCCGTGCCGCGTCCTTCGCGATCCTTGCCGACATCCGGTTGGCGGTGACGTTGCCCGCGACTCCCAGGAAGGCGCAGACGATCATGACGGCAGCCCAGACCGAGATCTCGGCCGTCTTGGCGCCGATATCGACCGAGGGGGCTTTTTCGAGAGGCTTTATGATGCCCTCGATGATGTAGCTGAGTATCCTGGGAAGAAAAAGCTCGATAGCAGTCGCCGAGATCTTCAGGAGCATGTTCCAGCCTATCCGGGTCCTGTATGGCCTGAGGTATTTCAGTATCCTTCTCAACTGCCGCCTCCTTCTCCGCTTCCTCCGTCCCGCGGGACCGGGTCGTCGCCCAGGTCGGCGCCCGAGTGTTCGGCATATGCGGCCGCTCGGGCGGCGAGCTTCGGAAGCACCTCTTTAAGGGTCTCTTTTTCTTCCTCCGAGAGGTCGGAGGCTATGTAATCGTTCCAGTCCTGAAGGATCCCTCTGATAGAGGGGAGGGCGGCATAGGCTTTTTCGGTGGGCCAGACGAGGATGACTCTCCTGTCTTTTTCCGACTGCTCGCGTCGGACGTATCCCGCCGCCTCGAGGCAGGAGAGGGTCCTCGTGACGTTGCTCTTGTTAATGAACAGTTTTTTCGACAGACTGTCCTGAGAGATGCCGGGCGAACGGCATAGGGTCAGGATATAGCTGTGGTGGGCTTCTCCCAGATCGGTCCCCGCAAGCCTGTCGGAGCGGTATATGGCGCCGCACCGGCTTATTATATTGATGCATCTCATGAGTGAAGGCATGGCGGTCCTCCGTTTCGTCGTCTTTCTGACCGCGGCGCAAAATGGTTGCGCGCGCAACATATTTATTATATCATCGCCGGGTAAGGATGTCAACAGAAAAACCGGGTCAAATTATTATTTTAATCTATATCTTTTTTATTTCCCGGCAGAAAGGAATCTGCGCTTGACACAGCCCCGACGTTATGGTATAATCTCAATCGCGGCGGACGAAATATCAGCCCGCAGACGTATGGATTTTGAAAGGCGGAAACCTTAATGAACGGCTCAAACGGAAAGCTTGATATCGTATACCTGGACTTCAGCGGAGGGCTGCCTGAAGAGGCGGAAGGATCCGGAAAGGACAGATCGAAAAAAGCAAAGGAGATCACTGCGCGGGTAGCGAAGGACCTGTT
>ONVJ01000195.1 GCA_900321265.1 uncultured Eubacteriales bacterium | reverse complement strand
CGGCGGTCGTGATGGTCTCGAATTTTGAGCAGTAGGGAGCAAAGGCCTCTTTGATCGCGTCGATGCTTAAGCCGAGCGCGGTGCAGGTCTCGGTGTTGACGGTGGCGGTTCCGTTGTCGAAGAACTTAACCGCGACCTTGCCGGGATCCTTGCCTTCGATCAGGATATCGGCAGCCATCTCGCCGGTCACTCTGCCGAGCTGTGCGTAGTCGACTCCGTAGCCGCAGAAAGCGCCGTTGAGGGCGAAGGAATCGGCTCCGGCGTAGTGAGGGATGCCGGCGGCGGCGAGAGCCTCGTAGATCGAGAGCTCAGCCGTCATAACGGTGTTGTCGGAGGGGGTGAATACCGCCTGGACGCCGTCGGCGATGAGCGCCTGAGCGGCAAGCTTGATCTCGTCGACGTTGGTGCCGGTGCGGACCGAGTAGGCAACGCCCTTGCCGTCGAGATAGGCCTTGGCGGAGGCGATCGCGGCGGTCGAGGAATCCTGGCCGAGGTCATAGAGCAGACCGACCTTCGTCGCAGACGGATTCGCGGCGAAGATGAGATTCATGATCGCCTCGGTGTCAAGGCTGTCGGAGGTGCCGGTGATGTTGGCTCCGGGAGCGTCGAGCGACGCGACGAGCTGGGCTCCGAGAGGATCTGAGACCGCGGCGAATACCACCGGGATCCTGTTGTCCTCGGTCGCGGCCTGCATGGCGATCGCCACGGGGGTCGCGATACCGATCATGAGGTCGACCTTCTTCGAGATGAAGTTGGCGATTATCTGAGAGAGAACGGCGGAGTCGGCGTTGCAGTTTTCATAGAGTATCTCGAAGGTGACTCCCTTTTCCTTCCCTGCCGCTTCGAGTCCGGCGCGGACATTTTCAACTATCTGGTTGAGAGAGGCGTCGTCGACATAGTTGCAGATGCCGACCTTGAAGTCCTTCTTTTCCTTCTCCCCGCAGGAAGCGAAGGAGAATACCGCGGCGATCAGGGTCAGAACCGCGAGGACCGACGAGACGACCTTTTTGAGTGCTTTGAGCTTTTTCATTTTTTTATCCTTTCTCTGCCCCGCCGGAGGCGGGACCGTTAAAAAATTTGCTGTAAAAACAAACCTGTCCCGGCAAAAATCTGCCGGGACAGGAAAAACAGTTATCCTGCGGTACCACCCTGCTTGACGCCGAATAAGCGCCCACTCATCGCATACTGATCATATGCAGGTCTTTGTTAACGGGGAGCCCTCGCCCCGGCGCACATAATAGGAACACGATCGCGTTCCGTTCCGGTTGCCCTCGGAAGTCCATTCGGCCATGCATACTTTACCGCCATCTCACCGTCGGCGGCTCTCTGGGAAAGCATCGGCAGAGCTTACTTACTCTTCCTCAACGGTTTAGCAAATTATAGCACAGGTTATTTTGCTTGTCAACAGTTTTTTTAAAAAAAATCGGCATGCGAAACAGTTTTTTTGGGATTTTCCGGGATTTATTCCGGGAATCCCGGTCAGCGGAGAGTATCAGGCGCCGGTGATCGAGCTCAGCCAGGTCTTAATCCCGTCGAGAAGTCCGCTTGCTGCGCCTACGGCCGCGACGATGGCGAAGATGATCAGCACTATGATCAGAACGCACCAGTATGATCTTGCGAAATTCCGGCGGTTGATGTTCGCGCTCGAGATGCTGAACACGATGAGGAATATGAATCCGACGATCGGGATGCTGAAAAGGATCTGAAGCCCGAAATAAGCCCAGGGGGAAAGCGGTCTCAGCTGCTCATTGGTATAGTTGTTCATCGGTTGTTCTCCTTATTTTTTTTAAATTTCGAACCTTCTGTAATTGCAGGCTCACCTGCTCGTGTGTCTTTCCTTCTCCATTTTGGAAAGGATGTCCCTGATCTGTGCAAGAATATCGGCCTGCGCCGCGACATTGGCAATAAACTCTTCCTTTATTCTCTCAAGCCTTTCGGCCTCGGCTGCCGCCTCCGCTTTCTTCTTTTCCTCAAGCTCCTTCGCCTTTTTCTCGGCGGCAAGTCTCTCCTTCTTCCGGACCGAATCCTTAACCTTCAGCCAGAGCCTGAGCGCGAAATAGATCGTCAGAGCTATGATCAGAAAGTCGAGAGTATCCTTTACGAAGTTTCCCCAGGTGACCGCGACCTCCTTCACAGCCTCAATGCCGGCGGCCTCGTCGGCCTCGACGCCCTCGACAAGCACTATCTTCCATTCCGAGAAATCGCCCTGCGGAAGCAGACGCGATGTGAGAGGCGTGATGATGTTGCTGACAAGCGAGTTCACCACCTTGTTGAAGGCGGTACCGACGACGACCGCGACCGCAAGGTCGACGATGTTGCCCTTGGCGACGAACTTCTTGAAATTCGACCAGAAGCCGTCGGCTTTATTTTTGACCTTTTTCCCGGTCTTGAGAGTGTCGTCCTTTACCTTTTTGGCCTTTTCCTTTTTCTTCCGCTTCCGGCTCTCTGATTCGAAGACCGCATCGGGCATCTCGACGACGACTTCGGACACACTGACTCTTCCGTCACCGGCCCCTTCACCGGTATCATTGACGGTCGCGGGGGTCTCCTCGACCGTGACCTCCGGCTCGGTTACTCTCTCTTCCATACAAAACTCCTTGTGTGACAGGTTCGGATAAAGCCGTCACAGTCCGGCGATCCTCTCGGCAAGCTCCGGGACCGTCATTCTCGCGATCCCGTCGATGAGCAGCACGCCCATATCCTCTGCCCTTTTTCTCTGCCCCTCGCTCGCGACCTGACTCGTCGCCATCAACTTACGGGCGAATTTTCCTCCGTAATGAGCCGAAACGACACCGATCTCATTCAGGGCCTCGGTCGTTACCGCGGTGTTTTTGCAGCTCATGAACCAGGGAAGCAGCCCGTCGGACATCACGACATCGATCTCATTCTTCGGATCGTCCGGCTTCTTCTCAACTTTGCCGTCCCAGTCGACCTCAAGTCCTACTTTGACGTCGGGGAAGCGTCGCGATTCAAGCGCCGCGTAGTAGGACACAAGCTCAAGCAGCGTGCCGCTCTTCTCGAACAGGAGCATCTCGCCGCGGGACAGCGAAGTGTCAAATGCGATATACTTTTTTTCTTCTATCGTCTTTTCATAAGGACGGCCGGTCAGTCCGGATGCCGACAGCCGGTCAGCGATCCTTATCAGTCTTGCTTTTGTTTCGCTGTTGGAATACTCCTTGCACACGGTGAGTCCGCCGTCTTTTTTTGAAGAAATCACCTGTCTGTCGGTGCAGAACCTGTTCCAGTCCCTGCAGAACCATCTCACCGAATTCCAGAGCTTTTCGGTCGTTCTTCTGTCGGTCAGCGGCAGACCGCGGCTGAGGTTTGCCGCCCCGTGGAGAAATATCTGATCGGCGACCGATATGCAGCAGCAGCCTCTGTCTCCGGACGGGGAATCCTCGGGATACCTGATAATCTCCCTGCCAGACGGAACGTCGTACTTGCGCATGCAAATCCGCGTGCCTTCATCCGGACTCTTTTTCAGACCGCCGACAAAGGCCCCGGCAGACGCCAGAAAGAACTCGTTCCCTCCGGACAGATCGATGTCGACTTCAGAATCCGGCCCCGCTTCTTCGCATATGGAGGCAAGCTTCGCGAGCAGCCGGGGAACGCTGTAGTCCCGGTCGGAGACCGGAATGAATACCGGTGTGACGCCGGCCTTCTCCCGGTTGAACTTCTTCAGTGAGGAAAAGAGCCTTTCGGTCTTTTCGTTTCTGCTCTTCTCAATGTAGAAATAGTACGCCGCGTCATAGTGAGCAAAGAAATGCGCTATACAGTTATTCAGATTTTCCTGATCGAAAAAATCTATCAGCGTTCTTTTCATTGACGTTGGGATGGGAGGAGCCGGCTCACGCCCTTTTTTTTGAAAAGGGCGCTCTGCCGCTTTGTTCAGGGGGGGAACACACGTCAGCCGGGAAGCTCACGCGGGCAGGGCCCCGCCGGGTGGAAATGTCTCAGAATTCTGTCTTTTCGGTCAGATATGCCCTGAGAGCCTCTATCGGAAGTCTCTCCTGCTTCATGCTGTCTCTTTCGCGGACAGTCACGCAGCCGTCCGAGACCGAGTCAAAATCGTATGTGATGCAGAAAGGAGTCCCTATCTCATCCTGCCTGCGGTATCTCTTGCCGATCGATCCGGCCTCGTCGTAATCGACGCTGAAATACTTCGTCAGCCCGTCGAACACCGCCGTCGCCCCCTCGGCAAGCTTCTTTGAAAGCGGCAGCACCGCCGCCTTGAAGGGGGCGAGAGCGGGGTGCAGGTGAAGCACGGTTCTGACGTCGTTCTTTTCGGGATCGACGATCTCCTCATCATAGGCGTCGCAAAGGACGGCGAGGAAGGATCTCTCAACTCCCAGGGAAGGCTCTATGACATAGGGTATGTAGTGCTCGTTCTTGTCCTGATCGAAGTAGGTGAGATCCTTGCCCGAGACCTCCTGATGCCTCGAGAGATCGTAATCGGTCCTGTCGGCGACGCCCCAGAGCTCGCCCCATCCGAACGGGAAGAGAAACTCGAAATCTGTCGTCGCCTTTGAATAGAAGCAGAGCTCCTCGGGAGAATGGTCGCGCAGGCGGATATTCTCCTCGCACAGACCGATCGAGAGCAGCCACTCGCGGCAGAAGTTTCTCCAGTAGGAGAACCACTCGAGGTCGGTGCCGGGCTCGCAGAAGAACTCAAGCTCCATCTGCTCAAACTCGCGGACTCTGAAGATGAAGTTCCCGGGAGTGATCTCGTTCCTGAACGACTTGCCGATCTGCCCTATGCCGAAGGGAAGCTTCTTTCTGGTCGTTCTCTGGACGTTTACGAAATTCGTAAAGATGCCCTGAGCCGTCTCGGGTCTCAGATATACCGTGTTCTTCGCGTCCTCGGTGACGCCCTGGAAGGTCTTGAACATCAGATTGAACTGTCTGATATCTGTAAAGTTGTGCTTTCCGCATGTCGGACAGGGGATCGCGTGATCCTCGACGAACTGCTTCATCTCTGACTGAGACATCGAATCGACCGGACGGTCAAGTACCGCGCCGCCAGCGGCGCAGAAATCCTCGATAAGCTTGTCGGCTCTGAATCTCTCGTGGCATTCGCGGCAGTCCATCAGGGGATCCGAGAAGCCTGCGAGATGTCCCGACGCCACCCAGGTCTCGGGATTCATGAGAATGGCCGAATCAAGTCCTACGTTGTATTTGTTCTCCTGGACGAATTTCTTCCACCAGGCTCTTTTTATGTTGTTTTTCAGCTCGGCGCCGAGAGGCCCGTAGTCCCAGGTGTTGGCGAGTCCCCCGTATATCTCCGAGCCGGGGAATATGAAGCCGCGCGTCTTGCAGAGCGCGACGATCTTGTCCATTGTTTTTTCTCTGTTGTCCATCAGGTTCTTCCTTCGGGTATTATTGATAGATTCTTTTATATCCGGCAAACGCGTTTATCGTCGCGTTTTCGTCATATATCATAGCGTCCGGGTCGCCGGGCACAGGGCTTTTTACGGTGACCGCCGAGATCTCGACAGTGTTCTTTGAGCAGTTGAACAGAACGTCGACGTTCCCGGTCAGATCCTTGACGGTGAGATCGGTGTCGAACATGCCGTCAACAGCCTTGATGATATCTCCCATCCTGAAATAATTCGTGATCAGGGTCAGATCGGATATGAAGCTCTGAACGAAATTCATCGTTGTCCTGGCCCTTGAATTGAAGCCGTCGGTGTAGCTGTTGTACATCAGCAGCTGCAGCGCCTTCTGGCCGTCGAGCTGCTGTCGCCCCTGCTTGAGATCAATGTGGATGTTCCCCGCCCAGTCGTCATACTTCATATTGCAGGGCACGTAAAAGTTGATCCCGCCCAGAGCGTCAACGACCTCGGGGAAGTTGTCGCAGGTCACCATCGCGTATCTGTCGACGATAAGTCCGGTCATGGCGTGGATCTTGTCCTCAAGTGTCGCCATCCCGTAATCCGACAGGATATTTGAAAGCCTGCAGTAGCTCCCGTTGACCACAACGTAGGCGTCGGGATCGAAGACGGTATAGCTTATATGCTTTCTTTCCTTGTCAAATCTGATCAGGATCAGCGTATCGGTCTCGATCTTACGGTACCCGACCTCGTAAAAGCCTCCGATAAAGGCCAGCCTGTCACCGGGGATCACGACGCCGTCCATCGGTTCAACAGCGCTGTCTCCCACGATCTTGCCTGTGACCCCGGGAGGAGCAAGATCGTTCGGGACCGGCTGATAGTCGAATTCGGCGGGAAGGATCCCGAGCCTGTCCTCAAGGACCTGCGGATCGTAATCGGCAAAGACGCCCGAACGGTAATCGCAGCCGACGACCAGTATGTTCAGGGATTCCCCCGCCTCACCGATAACGAATGGATCGGGCGAGCCGCTCTTGTCGGTGACCGGGGCGGAGGCATCTCCTGTCGCCTCCTGATCTCCCTCGAGCGTCCCGTTGATATTGTTGACCACCAGATTGACGGCCAGATATGCGGCCGCGGAAAAGATCAGGACCGCGAGTATGAAGGTCAGTATGAAATTTTTAACCGAAGACAGCATCCGGATCTCCTCCTCTCATAATCAATAACTAATATATTATATAACTCTTTGACTATTTTTTCAAGTATTTTTTGCTCGGGTCGGCGGCATCCGGGCGGCAGGCCGGTCAGTCGTAGACTCTCTCCGCCAGGACCGTTCTGTATTTTTGGTAGAAGCTTTCGTATCTTCCTTCGTCAAGCGCCTCGCGGATCCGCTTCATAAGCTCGTTGTAGAAATAGAGATTGTGCAGCACCGCCAGCCTCATGCCCAGCATTTCCTGGGCCTTGAGAAGGTGTCTGATATAGGCTCTCGAGTGCATCCTGCAGGCGGGGCAGCCGCAGCCCGGATCGACCGGGCGGCTGTCGGTCGCGTACTTCTCGTTTAGGATGTTCATCTTTCCCTGCCAGGTAAAGAGATTCCCGTGTCTCGCGTTCCGGCTGGGCATGACGCAGTCGAAGAAATCGATCCCGCGGTATACCCCCTCGAGGATATTGACAGGCGTACCGACGCCCATGAGGTATCTCGGCTTGTCCTTCGGCATGAAGGGCTCCACGGCGTCGATTATGCGGTACATGACCTCTGTCTCCTCGCCGACCGCGAGGCCGCCGATCGCGAAACCGTCGCAGTCGATCCCGGATATCGCCTTCATGTTCTCGATCCTCAGGTCCTCGTATGTGCCCCCCTGGTTGATCCCGAAGAGCATCTGATGCGGATTGACGGTGCCGGGAAGCGAATTCAGTCTCGTCAGCTCCTCCCTGCACCGCTTCAGCCACCTGACCGTCCTTTCGGCGGACTGCTTTACGTAATCGTATGGCGAGGGATTCTCAACGCATTCGTCGAAGGCCATGGCGACCGTCGATCCGAGATTCGACTGGATCCGCATGCTCTCCTCGGGGCCCATGAATATCCGCTTCCCGTCGACGTGCGAGGCGAATCTGACGCCCTCTTCGGTGATCTTTCGCAAAGACGCGAGCGAGAAGACCTGGAAACCGCCGCTGTCGGTCAGGACCGGACCCTGCCAGCCCATAAAGCTTCTGATGCCTCCCTGATCCCTTATAAGCCCGTCTCCAGGCCGCACGTGAAGGTGGTAGGTATTTGACAGTTCTATCTGGCAGTTGACCTCTCTGAGGTCTTCGGCGGCGATACCGCCCTTTACGGCGGCGCTGGTGCCGACGTTCATGAAGACCGGCGTCTCGGCGCTCCCGTGTACGCTGTCGAATCTTCCCCTCCGGGCCCTGCCCTCGGTAAGATAAAGAGTAAACATCTGCAATTCCTTTCGTTGACTGCCGCCAAGGGCAGTCCGCGCGAAGATCGCGCAGGCAACTTTTTCCCCCGGAGTCCCGGCAGACCGGTCAGATCCTTCCGAACCTTCTGTCGAACTCTCTCTTTGACATCACATACGCGACCGGACGGCCGTGAGGGCAGTATGTGATCTCGGGATGTCTCATCAGTTCGTCGACGAGATGCAGCGTATATCCCTCGGGATATACCCTTCCCCCTTTTATCGACGCCTTGCAGGACGCCTGATAAAGCGCCTTCTCAAACGACGTGTCGCCGATCAGGCCGGCCTCTCCCGACCCGTCGGCTTCGGCTGCCGCTATCCGCTCTATGAGCGACGCCGCCTCATTCTGAGTCAGCTCAGACGGGATTCCCGTGATCTCCGCCTCTCTTCCGGCTCCCGGGGCGGTGGCCGGCAATCTGATCAGAAATCCCAGCTTTTCTATCTCTCCGAGGCAGCCCGCCAGCGCGTCGGCCTCCCGGGGATCGAGACTCACACTGATCGGCAGGGCAAGAAGGGACGTGCTCCTCTCAGCGCCCTTCAGCCGGCTTCTCATCTTCTCAAAATTCAGTCTCTCGTGGGCGGCGTGTTTGTCTATAACTGTGAGCCTGTCGCCTTCGGTCACGAGTATGTATGTGTTGAAGAGCTCTCCGGCTATGGCGTAACCCGCGATCGGCGGAGGATTCGGAGTCGCAGACGCGATCCCGTCCGGCCCCGAATCAGGCTCCCCGCCGTTTCCCTTTTCGCAGGGGGCGGCGGAACCGTTCGAGGCATCCGGGCCGGCACATACAGATCCCTGAACTCTCCGTTCACCGTCTTTGCCACGGATTACTTCCACGGGATTTTCTCCCGCGGATGATCCTGCGCCGGCGGACCTTCCGTCCGCAGCGGCGATGTTTCCGGCACCGGCATTACCTCCGAATGAAGGCATCATTCCGCCGCTGCTTCCCCGGTAGAGATCCGCGATGCTGATACCGTTATCCGGAAGAGGCCCGTCCGCCCTGTCGGTGACCGGCAGGAAGCTTTCGCTGACTCTCGCCGCCGCGGGCTTCCGGGATTCAGGTGCCGCACCTGCTGGCTGACCGTCTGCGCTCTCAGTTTCGGCTTCGGGAGCATCGGTGAAGGAATGCCTTGAAGTATCCGACGTCAGCGCTTCTCTCACCGCGTGGTAGACGCTCTCAAACACCGGCCTCTCGTTGGAAAATTTGACTTCCAGCTTCGAGGGGTGAACGTTGACGTCGACCGCCTCGGGCGAAAGCTCCAGGAAGATGACGCACCCGGGAAATTTCTCGGGCGGAATATAGGATGTGTAGGCCTGCTCAAGGGCGGCGGACGCCGTCGCGGTCTTTACATATCTGTGATTTATAAAGAAATTCTGTCCGCTTCTGCCCGATCTCGGAAAAGAGGGAGAGGTGATGTATCCGAAGGTCCTGACTCCGCTCACCTCGCCGTCGACCTTGATGAACTGCTTTGCCGCATCCGGACCGAAGACAGCTCTCATCGCCGACATGACCTCGCCGTCGCCCGGAGTCGAAAGCTTCATATTTCCGTCGGAAATGAACCTGAAAGCGATCTCGGGGTGCGAGAGCGCCGCTTTTTCGGTGACCGAAAGCGCCGCGGCGGTCTCGGTCATATCCCTTTTGAGGAATTTCAGCCTTGCCGGCACGTTGGCGAAGAGGTTCTCGACGATCACCGTCGTTCCGTTCTGAGCGCCCTGCTCGGTCACTCTTCCGGCTCGCCCCGAATTGACCTCGATGGAAGCTCCCAGCTCTGCGCCGGCGGTCTTCGAGATTATACGGAGATCGGATACCGCCGCGATCGCCGCGAGAGCCTCTCCCCTGAATCCGAGCGTTGAGATCGAGTCGAGATCGGAAGCCTTTCCGATCTTGCTTGTCGCGTGTCTTCTGACGGCGATCGGAAGGTCCTCGGGGAGGATGCCAGATCCGTTGTCGGTCACTCTCATATAGCGGACTCCGCCCCTCTGAATCTCAACGGTGATCCGTGTCGCGCCGGCGTCTATAGAGTTTTCAACCAGTTCCTTTATTACCGAGGCCGGTCTGTCGACCACCTCTCCGGCGGCGATCAGATTGGCGACCTCGAAGCTAAGCTGATTGATGATTCCCACTTGTTCCTCCTTTTGTCCTCCCGACACTGCCGGAAGACGGGGACAGGTTTATTTGAGGCGTTTTTGAAGGTCGTAGAGCAGATTCAGAGCCTCGACGGGGGACATGTTGTTGAGATCGGCAGCCCGGATATCGTCAAGCACCGCGTCGGTGATATATCCTCCGATGTCCATCTGCTCCGGACCGTCATCCTCTTCCCCGGTGTCGACCACCGAGGCGTCGGCGATTCTCGCCTTTGCCTCGACCTCGGCCAGGATCTCCTTCGCCCGCTTAATCACCTCGGAGGGGATGCCTGCGAGCTTGGCAACCTCGATGCCGTAGCTGTCGTCGGTCGATCCCGGAACGATCTTGCGTAGGAAGAGTATGTCCCCGCCCTTCTTCCGGGCGGCGATGTTGCAGTTGAAGACCCCGTCAAGACTGTCGGCGAGAGATGTCAGCTCGTGATAGTGGGTGGCGAACATCGTCTTTGCGCCGACCTTTTTGCTCTGCGTATACTCGAGTATCGCCCTCGCGATGCTCATGCCGTCAAAGGTCGACGTGCCCCGTCCAGCCTCGTCGTAGATGACGAGGCTGTCCTTCGTGGCCGATCTCAGGATCGCCGCGACCTCGCTCATCTCGAGCATGAATGTCGACTGGCCAGAAGCAAGATCGTCGGACGCGCCGACCCTGGTAAAGATCCGGTCGAGCACGCACATGTCGGCGTATGCCGCCGGCACGAAGGAGCCAATCTGCGTCATCACCGCGATGAGCGCGACCTGGCGCATATAGGTAGATTTTCCCGCCATGTTTGGGCCGGTGATGATCATCACCCGGTTGTTCTTCATGTCGAGTCTTGTGTCGTTCGGGACGAATCCCGCGTCTCTGACGAACTTCTCGACGACCGGATGTCTGCCGTCACGGATATCGATGCTGCGGTTCGCGTTCATCGACGGACATACATACCCGCCGGCTTCTGCGGCCTCGGCGAGCGACAGATAAACGTCAAGCTCCGCCAGGAGCGCGGCGGTCTTCTTTATCCTTCCGGCAGCGTCCGCCACCCTGCTCCTGACCGAACAGAAGACCTCGTATTCAGCTGCGGCAAGGCGGTCGCCGGCTCCGAGAACGGTGGATTCCACCTGCTTCAGTTCTTCGGTGATATATCTTTCGGAACCCGCGAGAGTCTGCTTCCTGATGTAAGTGTCGGGGACCTGGTCCCTGAAGGCGTTCGTTACCTCGATATAATATCCGAATACCCGGTTGTAGCCTATCCTCAGCGTCTTGATGCCGGTGCGCTCGCGCTCCTTTTCGGCCTCGCGCTCGATCCAGCCCTTTCCGTCCCTTACGATCTCGCGAAGGCGGTCGATCTCCTCGTCCACGCCGTCGGCGATCATGCCGCCCTCTCTGACAGTGAAAGGAGGATCCGGGACTATCGAGCGGCTGATGAGTCCGCAGATGTCGTCGAGCATGTCAGCCCCCTCCCTGACCGCAGCCAGCTCGCCGCTGGAACAGCCCGAGAGCAGTTTTTTGATGTCGGGGATGACAGACAGGGTCGAGGCGATCCCGCAGAGATCCCTGGCGTTCGCGTTCCCGAAAAGAACACGCGTGAGCAGGCGCTCGAGATCGAGCACGCCCGAAAGCAATTTACCGAGATCTCCTCTGAGGGCCGCCGATTCGGTCAGCTCGGCGACCGCCGACTGTCTCCTCGTGATCTTCGGAAGGCTGAGCAGCGGATGCTCGATCCAGTTGCGAAGCAGCCTCGCGCCGGGCGCGGTCTTAGTTTTGTCGAGCACCCAGAGGAGTGTTCCCTTCTTTTCCCGCGTCCTCATCGTTTCGGTGAGTTCAAGGTTCCTTCTCGTCGAGAGATCGAGCTGCATATACCTGCCGCTCTCATAGACGTTAAGGTTGTTGATATATGAGATATCTGTCTTCGAGGTCTCTTTGATATAGGAGACCAGCGCTCCGAGCGAGCGGATCAGCGGACGGTTGGAAAGATCGGCCTCACGCAGCAGCGGGCCGAACTGCGCCTTCGCAGCCTCCTCCGCGTCAAGGTCGCCGAAACGGTCGAAGGCGACGCCGGCCTCGTCTCCCGGGAGCGGAGCCTCGACCGAGGCATTCAGCCTTTCCCTCATAAATACCGAAAGCCCGGGAAACGAGCTCTCGGGGAGATTCATGAGGATCTCCTTCGGAGAATAGGTGCCGAGCTCGTTCTTCAGATCGGTCATCATGTCGCCGCCCTCGAAAAAGGTGGCAGACACCTGTCCGGTCGAAACGTCGGCAAAGGATACGCCCGCTCTCTCTCCGTCGATGCAGACCGCCGCGAGATAGTTGTTCTTCTGCTCGTTGAGCATTTCGGCGTCGGTGACCGTCCCGGCTGTGATAATCCTGATGACCTCGCGCTTTACGAGGCCCTTTGCCTTTGCCGGGTCCTCGGTCTGCTCGCAGATCGCGACCTTGTAGCCTTTTTCGATAAGCTTCGCGATATAACCGTCGGCGCTGTGGAAGGGAACCCCGCACATCGGCGCGCGTTCTGCCTCACCCCAGTCTCTGCCGGTCAGCGTGAGATCGAGCTCGCGCGATGCCGTCAGGGCGTCGTCAAAGAACATCTCGTAGAAATCGCCCAGACGGTAAAACAGGAGATAGTTTTTATATTTTTCCTTTATCGCGAAATACTGTTCCATCATCGGGCTCATGCCGATAACACCCCTTTTTGAGATTTATCGCCGCCTGACGGCGCTAAAACGAGATTCGCCTGACCGCCTTCCGCGGCTCAGCGGCAGCCCCCGCAGTGGGCGCAGTCGCCGGTGCAACCCGCGGCGTCGCTTCCCTCCGCCCCGCCGCCCTCGCCGGAGACCTCTGCCATCATGGCCCGGTTTATCTCGTCGAGCAGATTGCCGAGGGCGTTCCGGGCGGCGTTGAAGGCCTCGAAGCTGGCCGATCTTGAGATATAACCGTAGAGCTCGTTCATTCTCTTCGTTATCGCCTCAGACACCGCAGGATCGGTAAATGAGCCTGAATTTGCGCCTTCAAGCGCCTTCTGCTGCACCGAATACTCGGTGATGGCGGCCTGAAGCTCGGCGTCTCTGCCGTAATCGGCTTCGGTCTTCAGATAGTTTTTCATTATTTCAGAATCCCTGACTCCCCGCCCTATCTCGGCGGCGAGCTTCAGCATCTCTTCTTTTTCCATCAGATTCTTCCCTTTCAGATTACGCTCGAATAATTATTCCGATGCCGGTTTGCTTTCCTGCCTGCATATCTCGCCCCTGAGGTTGAATGCGCCGGCTTCGGTGATCCTCAGGTCGACGAAGCTCCCCTCGAGCGACCGATCGCCCTCGAAGAGGACGAGCTTGTTGCCGCCGTCCCTGCCTTCGAGCATTCCTCCGTCGGTCTTACTCGGACCGAAGCAGAGGACTCTTTCGGTCTTCCCAAGCAGCCGCATGTTCTTTTCGGAAGCGATCGATGTCTGAAGATCGAGGAGCCTCCGCATCCTGTCGCCCTTGACTTCATCCGGGATCTGCTCCATACGCGCGGCGGGCGTGCCCTCTCTCGGCGAATAGATGAAGGAGAAGACCATATCGTATCCGACCTCTGACAGGAGCGAGAGTGACTCGGCGAAATCCTCTTCGGTCTCTCCGGGAAAGCCGACCATGATATCTGTGGAGATGGCGCAGTCGGGCATCCTGTTTCTGATATACCCTGTTTTTTTCAGATAATCCTCTCTCGTATACCCGCGGTTCATCGCGCGAAGTATCCTCGTGCTCCCCGACTGAGCCGGAAGATGGAACTGGCGGGCGATATGCCTCGAGCCGGCGATGACGTCGGTCAGCTCCTCGGTCGCGTCCTTCGGGTGGGAGGTCATGAAGCGGAGGATATAGTCGCCGTCGAAGCAGTCCGCTCTTCTCAGCAGCTCGGCAAAGGAGCAGTCGAAGGAACAGTCCTTACCGTACGAGTTGACGTTCTGCCCGAGGAGCGTTATTTCCCTGCAGCCCGACGACACAAGCTCCCCGATCTCTGAAAGCACTGCCTCCGGCCTCCTGCTGCGTTCCCTTCCCCTGACATAGGGGACAACGCAGTAGGTGCAGAAGTTGTTGCACCCGTACATTATGCTCACCCAGGCGCTGTATCGCGACTGTCTGACGACCGGGATGCATTCGGCAACCGGCGGCTCGTCGGGAGCCGGGCGGAAGGTCCTTCGCCCGCCCTTCAGCCGATCGAGAAGGAGCTGCGGAAATACGAAAAGTTCAGACGTTCCGAATGAAAAATCGACATAGGGGTAGCTTTGTCGAAGCTTCGCGGCCACTTCCGGCCTTGATGCCATGCAGCCGCAGACGGCGATTACGATTCCGGGATCCTGCTTTTTGAGATGCTTGTACTGTCCTATCACCGACAGCGCCCGCTTCTCGGCGTGCTCCCTGACCGCACAGGTATTGACGACGATGAGCTTTGCCTCCTCCGGAGCCTCTGTCGGCCGAAAGCCCATCGCCTCAGCCATTCCCGCGATCCGCTCGCTGTCAGCCTCGTTCTGCTGACAGCCGAAGGTGCGGATAAAGTAACCGGGGCAGCTGTCCTTCAGAAGCAGGCGCACCTCTTCGACAGATCGAGCGTATTTCAGCTCTGTGTCTTCCGGGAGCAGCCTGTCCCTCATCTTTTTTTCGAAAGAGGAGATCTCCGTCTCTCCCCCCTCCGCCGCTTCGGAACTGCCTTCGGTTGCGCGGCAGCCTCCGAAGAGGCATGCTTCATTGTTGTTTGTCATTTTTTGTATCTTTGAAGACTCGGTTTTCATAAAGAATTTTTCATTCTGACGGCTCGAAGAAGGATTCTGCCCCGGCGGTGCAGCAGACCCCGTCCGCGGTAACGAATACCGCTTCGAAATCAAAGCAGCCGTCACTGTAGAACTCGAGCGCCCGCTCAAGGCCCATAACGAAGAGCGAGGTCGACAGCGCGTCGGCCTCGGCGCCCTTTTCCGAGATCACCGCCACGCTGAGAAGATCTGTATCGGCGGGCATCCCGGTCCGCGGGTCGAGTATATGACCGTATCTGTTCCCGTCTATCTCATAATATCTCTCATAGTTGCCCGAGACAGACACGAATCCGGAGGTCAAATGAAGCGTTCCCACTGTGCTCTGTTTCCCCGTCGGATCTTTGATCCCTACCGAGAAGGTCTTCCCTCCCGGCTTTTTGCCGAATACGGCGACGTTTCCTCCGAAGGAGACGACTCCGTATCGGACACCAGACTCGATGAGGAAGTCGACTACCGCCTGCTCCGCGGCGCCCTTGGCTATCCCGCCGAAATCAAGCTTCGAGCCGCACATGCAGAATCTCGGTCCGGATGACGGCCATTCGGTAACGAGTACAGGAGCGTTCGGAGAATCAAGAGCCGCGGCGATCGCCCCGGCGTCTGGAAGACGGCCGTTCGCCTCCGCCTCCTTCCAGAGCTCGATCTCACGCCTGAGATGAAGAGAGAACGCCCGCTTCGTTAACCAACCGACATTCCTCCCCAGCTCGTATATTTCCGCGAATTCCGGGCTGCATTCAAGATAGGTCGACCAGCTCTCTTCTTCGGGAAGGGCGTTCAGCCTTCCGACCTCCGACTGAGGATCGTCGGCGTCGAAGATCATGCGGTATTTTTCGGTCAGCTCCCGGCATTTCGCGAAGACCGATTCGTAATCCCGGAAGTCGGGGTCGATCTTTACCGAGATCACCGTGTCCATTGAGAGAAATATGTCCTCTCTGTATCCGGCATCGCGGCAGGACCTTATGATAAAGAAGGAGGCGACAAGCACCGCCGCAAGGACGGGCAGAAGGACCGCGGCAAGTATCGCTTTTCTTTTTTTATTTACCGGCTCCGCCGACATGTCCGCGCCTCCTTTTGCAAGTGTGATCCCCTTCCGGGCCGGAATATCCGCCCGCCTCCGCGCGTTTTCGCCCGGCCTCCCGCAGCGGGATCAGAAGAGGAGCGGAAGGAAGGCGAAGAGTCCTCCGGCGACCGCGATATTGAAGAGTGCCGCCGCGGCGACAGCCGGCCCCATTCCGGCGATCAGCGCCACAAGAACGATTATGACGGCGTCGGGACCGATCCCGAAATACAGGAACATGATCTGAATGATCTGTTTGAGCGTCGCTCCCGCGTTGGCGGGCAGCGAACGGTTTATGAAGGTCCCGGCAACCGTCGAGTAAAGATCGACCGAGAGTATAAAGAGCAGCCATGCGGCGACTTTGAGCGGGCCGGTCCCCATTATGACGGCGGCGACCGCCATCGGTATGACAAGATCGAGAGCAGTGTTTACCGTCCCCGCAAAGATCGACCAGAGCAGCTTTGCGCGGATCCCTGCGGGCACCGTCGTGAAATAATGGAGCGAGGTATCCTTTTCAAGAGGATTGCCGAGCGTGCGGTAGAAGGCGAGCCCGCCGAGAACGAGAGCCACAGGGGCATATTCCCTGACGTCCGCAACCAATCTGAGGATCGCGGCAAGGCCGACTCCGACGATCAGATAGGTGATCATCGTCTTTGTTATGAATCCCAGGTAGGCGAAGCGGAATCTGTTGTAGAGTTCCTTGAAGAAATAAATGCTTGCCCCGCTTCCGTGTTTCAAGCCGTCCCGGCGGAGCTTCTCGGTCCTGTCGGTCTTCCGCTTTGCGGTCGATCCGAACAGTCCCCCCTTCTCCTTCTGCGCTCTCTGAAGCGCGGCGACCTCCTCGGATTTGGCCATTGCCTCCTCGTAGAAATCGGTGTTGATCTTTGAGATCACGAAGAGTATCAGCCCGCAGCCTGCGATCGTAGCGGCGGCGCAGAGGGCGGACGCGATATAATTGCCCTCAGCGGCATACATCACGATGCCCTTGCACCAGCCTATCATCGGGACGTAGCGCGTATACTCAGAGGCGAGGAAAGCGGCTCCTGCGGCGGGAATGCTGTCGATCCCCTTTGCGTTTCTGTAGACGAGGGCTCCGGCAACGACCGCGAGCAGGATCCCGAAGGCCAGATATTTGACTCTGGATCTCTTCTTCTGATCGGCGGCTGAATATAGATAGAGCGCGACCTTGATCAGATCGATGACGATCAGGAAAAGAATATACGCGAGAAAGATTATGATCGCCGTCGGTATCCCGATCCCCATGTTGACGATGAGGTTGGGGAGCTGAAAGACGAAATAAAGCCCGGCAAAGAGCATCGCGGCGGTCTCGCATGACAGCCTGAAGGCGACGATGCTCTGCGGAGACAGCGGTGACGTGAAGAGCAGCGCGGCGTCCGCGGGCAGGAAAAAGCTCGATTTATCCATGAAGAGGATAAGGAATACCGTGAGGAAAAGGATAACGGCGGTGATTATCAGATCGAGTTTTGCCAGCGGGGTAAAGCTGAAGATCACATTTCCGTCCCTGTCGGTCACCTCCCCCGGGAAGGACGGCCCGATCTCGATCTCGGGCTCGGGAGGGTCGGTCTCCGCCGGGATGTCCGTGGACGGCTCCGGCTCTTCTCCGCCCTCTTCCATCCTGTCGATCAGTGAAAAGAACAGGCCGGAAAGAAGAGAAATGACTATGATGACGCCGATCAGTATCGCGACCCAAGTCCTGAACAGCTTCTTGACCTGGTTCTTGAATGAATGAAGGGCATAATACAGAAAGAGTCTCATCCGGCCGTCGCTCCGTCCGCGGGTCGGGTCGACGCATCCGCATTTCTGTTCTCGGTGACCTCAAAGAAGTAGTCTTCAAGGCTCTTTCCGCTCTTCTCCAGCTCGCTCCTCTCGACACACGCCATGACCGAACCCGACTGCATGATTATCGTTCTGTCCCAGAGCATGTCCACGCTGTCGATGATATGAGTGCTGATGAGGAGAGTCTTTCCGCGGTTGCGCATCTCGTCGATCTCCCGCTTGAGCTCCTTGATCGCATGAGGATCAAGTCCCACCATAGGCTCGTCCATCAGGACGAGATCGGGGTCGGGGAGAAGCCCTAGGCATATGTTCAGCTTCTGCTGCATACCTTTGGAAAGCTCGTCGCCGAACTTTTTCTTTTTGTCGGTCAGCTCGAAGGCGTCAAGCAGATCGCTGACTCTGTCCGCGTAGTTCGCGAGCTTGTATGCCCTGGCGATGAACTCCATATGCTCCGAGACGGTCAGATTGGGATAGAGAGCAGGCAGTTCGGGAATATATCCGACTATCCTCTTGGCCTCGGACGATTTGTTGTTGAGCCCTCTGACCGTTATCTGACCCTCGTATTTCAGAAGCCCGATAACCGACTTCATCAGCGTCGATTTTCCGGCTCCGTTCGGTCCGAGCAGGATGGCGGCCTCGCCTTCTGGGATCTCGAGCGAGATGTCCCTGCAGGCGACGTTCCTTCCGTATTTTTTTGTAAGATGAGAAACCGTAAGCATTTATTACTCCTCGTGTATTTTCAGTTTAACCTTTTTCGGTCATTTTTTCGCATACGGGGGCGATGAGATTCATGACGATCCCGGTAATGACGCCGGTAGGGATCGAAAAGAGCAGCATCGGCGGCAGGTATCCGGCTACCGCAGAGGATCCGGTTAAGATAGCGGCGACCGCGATCTGACCGATGCTGTGAGCCGCTGCGGAGGCAGCAGATACTCCGATAAAACTTATCTTACCCTTCAGCAGAGTCAGAAGAAGCAGACTGAGATATGCGGCTGCCGAACCGCCGAGCGAAAAAGCAAAAGACATCGGATTTCCGAAGAGCAGAAGCGACATCAGAAGCTTTAATATCATCACAGCAAGTCCGGCTCCGCGGGAGATCAGCGCGAATGCGAGAATTACGGCGATGTTTGACAGCCCAAGCCTCACTCCGGGAAGCGGGATCAGGCCGGAAGGCAGAAGAAATTCGATATATGAAAGCGCCATCGCGACAGCTCCCAGAAGTCCCAGCAGAACGATCTTACGTGTGGCGGCCTTTCTTTTTGAGGCAGAGACCGGTTCTCCTACCGACTCGGTCATTTCCGGGCCAGCTGCTTTTTCCGGGATATCGGCTTTCGGCAGACCGTTTTTATCCCGCGAGTCCATCGTATTCTCCTCCGGATGCGCCTGCGCCTTCGGCTCTGATCACTATCCCGAGAGGCACGCAGACGATCGTCCCGCCCGCATTCGAGATCCTGCCCGTCTTCTCGCAGTCTTTTCCGGGACATTCCGCGTCGCAGACATATGCCTCGCCTCCGGATATCACGACCGTAAGCGTTTGTCCGCCTTTTCCGGTTACGGTTATGCGCCTGTCCTCTCCGAGCGGATAACTGCCGATCACTTCACCGGCACTGCTGATGACGATGCGGTCGGCCTTCTCCCGTCTAAGAGCCGACACCGAAAGCGCGGCAGCCCCGGTCAGCAGGAGCAGAGCGGCGACCGTTATTATATCCCACACGGTAAGTCGTCTGGAAATCATGTCAGTCCCTTTCGCCGGCAGATCAAGCCGCAGTGCGTTTACATAATAAATCATAATATTATATCATATAATAAATAAAAATTCAAGCGGAAAAAGGGTATCAAAAACTCGTCATGAGAGTTCCTGACACCCCATCGGCATTACTCAGAGGGGACCGAGCCGTTTTGGCCCTGTCATCCTCCGTCAAATCGAGATCTTTACGGCAAAAAACAAAAAGAAGGCAGCTGTCCCGGTCTCCATGCTTGGACAGTTATTATTCCGGCAATAAACTAACCTGCGAAGTCAGTTTTTATAGGACTTAAGTTTATCGTGATCGAAATATGACTTTACATGATCG
>ONVJ01000131.1 GCA_900321265.1 uncultured Eubacteriales bacterium | reverse complement strand
TCCCGCCCTTCCGGCTTCGGCGCAGGCTGACACCGGCGGATTGGCTCCGATCCTGTCATAAAGCAGATATTCGCCTCCGAAGGAGCCCAGAGCAGACAACAGGCACTGAAGCGCGCCCGATCTCGAAGCCGACGAACGTCCGGTAAGGATAAGGAAACGCTTTCCGTAATTCGCGATCTCCCCTCCGTGCTCGGCGAGGCATCCCTCGCCTGTATATAGCTTTACCGGCGTGTAAAACAACATGCAAAAACCTCCAGTTCAAAACTGATTATTCATGATCGAAAAAAGACAGAAGCTGATCCGGACCGCTGAATGCCGATCGGGCTCGTTCCAGCTCAGTCCGGTGGTTAAAAAGAATCTGTATATTTCCTGTGAATCGTTCATCCGTCAGTATGTTTCTGAGAAGCGTACATCTGACAATCGCTTCACGACAGTCAGCTGCGGATGTTGCCGTTTACACAGCCGGACGATTCGGATCATTTCCGGTTCTTAATTATATGAGAGTATTGACAGTTTGTCAAGATAAAACGGAAGAAATAATGAAAGCAAGCTGAAAACGGGTTATGAAATCGAAAATATTAATAAAATTTTATTAACAATCCTTTGAAATGACAATTTTTCGCTTGAACTTATTCAAAATAAGTGATATAATATAAATTGGCTTTATATCTAAAGCCTATTGCAATAAAGTGTATCACCGCCAATTCGGGAGCTGACCTACGGATATGAAAAGCGCTAACGAAAAAAAGAATATCACCGTGGTAAGGCTTCCCGTCATAGGCGTCACAGGTCCCAGCGGCGCGGGAAAATCGCTTTTCTGCTCATTTCTGGCAGAGCTGGGCTGGAGAGTCCTTGACGCAGACCTGATCTACCGCGGTCTTACCGACCGGCCGACGGCCTGCACGCGCGAGCTCGCCCTTGAGAAGAACTTCGGTCCCTCGGTTCTTCTTCCCGACGGATCGCTCGACAGGCGCGCCATGGCAAAGATCGTCTTTTCGGAAGACGGGGGAGATAAACTGAAGCTGCTAAACGAGATCACGCACAAATACGTGATATCCTCGACCAAAAGACGTCTGTCCCACCCCGGCAGCAATCGCACCGGATTCGTCATCGACGCCCCTCTTCTATTTCAGGCGGGAATGGAAAAGCATTGCGATCTGACGGTCGCCGTGATCGCCCCGAGAGAACTGAGAAGTGAGCGGATAATCGCACGCGACTCGCTGGCACCAGAGGCGGCTGAGGCAAGACTGTCGGCGGCAATGCCCGACTCATGGTTCTCCGAACGTGCTGACGTTACAGTCGTCAACCGCGGAAGCGCGGATGAACTGAGGGCCGAGGCGGAAAAGGCCGCGGCATTGACAGTCCAGTCAAGACAAGAGAGAAAACAAAGGTGACCCGAATGGCTGCAACTAAAAGAGGCACCGCAAATACGATCGCCGTCCTCGCCATCTTTCTTCTGTCGATCTGCGGAGGACTGCTGGCAAGGCATTTTCTCAGGGAATACAGGCTCAGAGAATATCCGAGAAAATATTCTGAATATGTTGAAGAGTATTCGCTCGACTGCAGGATCCCGGACTATTCGGTCTACGCGGTCATCAAGGTCGTCTCCGGCTTCGACGCGTCTCTTAACAATGACGGAAAAACCGGTCTCTTTCAGCTGACGGTCGAGGATTACTACAGGCTTTCGGACCCTGACGACGCACCCGACCCGGGACTTCTCTACGAGCCCGAGTGCAGCATAAAACTCGGCTGCAGGCTCATCTCGTCGTTATATGAAAAATACGGTGAGTGGGACGCAGTATGGTGCGCGATCTTCGCAGGCGAGGATAAGACCGATTCCTGGATGAAGACGGGACAGGGCGGCGAAAGGTCGCTCGGAGAGGTCCCCGAGGACGCTGCCGGTTTCATCGAATCGGTAAACAAGGCAATAAAGATATACCGCTCGCTCTACGACGAAGAACTCTTCGAATAAAGTATAAAAAAACAATTTAGAATAAAGAGGCTGCGAAATGACTTCTGAAGAAATGAAAAAACTGGAATACAACAAGAAAACGGTATACGAGTCAAAGGACCCGGAAGCGATAGACGCCGCATACGCCTATGCTGAAGGATACACACGCTTCCTCGATTCCTCAAAGACAGAGCGCGAGGCGGTCATCAGCGCCGTAAAACTCGCCGAAGCGGAAGGCTTTACCGAATGGAAGCTGGGAGACCCGATCGTCAAAGGCGGTAAATACTACCTCAACAACAGAGGAAAGAATCTCTTTCTCTTCTCTGTCGGCACCGAATCCCCCGCCGAAGGCATAAGGATCTCTGCGGCGCACATCGACTCGCCGAGGCTCGATCTAAAGCAGGTCCCTCTGTATGAGGAAAGCGGACTTTGCTATCTGAAGACACACTACTACGGCGGGATAAGGAAATACCAGTGGCTGGCGCTTCCTCTCGCCCTTCACGGAAGAGTGGTCAGGGCTGACGGTGAAAAGGTCGACGTCGTGATCGGCGAAGCCGAAGACGATCCGGTATTCTACATTACCGATCTCCTTCCCCACCTCGGGGCCAAGGACAACGCAAAGCCGCTCGGAGACGCGGTACCCGCCGAAAAGCTCAACCTTCTTACCGGATCGAGACCCGCCGGAGAGAACGACGGAGTAAAGCTCAACATCCTGCGTATACTCAATGAAAAATACGGGATCAGCGAGGAGGACTTCCTCTCAGCCGAGCTGTCCGCCGTTCCCGCCGGAAGGGCGAGAGACTGCGGTCTCGACCGCTCGATGATCGCCTCATACGGCCATGACGACAGAGTCTGCGCCTATCCCGCGCTCACCGCCCTCTTTGAATCTGCGGGCGGCCCGCACACCCTCATCTGCATCCTCGCCGACAAGGAGGAGGTCGGAAGCGACGGCAACACCGGCATGCAGTGCGAGCTCATGCTTGACATAATCGACGAGATCTCTAAAGCCGCGGGCTGCAGTCCGGCGGCGGTCAGATCGGCGTCCCTCTGCCTGTCCGCAGACGTATCTGCGGCCTTCGACCCGAACTTTGCCGAAGCCTTTGAGAAGCGCAACACCGCGATCCTCTCTTCAGGCGTCGTGCTTACCAAATATACCGGCTCGCGCGGAAAATCCGGGACGAACGACGCCTCGGCCGAATACATCGGAAGGCTCAGAAAGATCATGGCAGAAGATTCCGTCGTATGGCAGGCGGGCGAGCTCGGTCGTGTCGATTACGGAGGAGGCGGGACGGTCGCCAAGTTCATCTCTAAGCATAATATCGAGACCGTCGATCTCGGCGTTCCTGTACTGTCGATGCACGCTCCCTGCGAGGTGATATCAAAGGTCGACCTTTACGAGGCCCACAGAGCCTTCTCCGCCTTCAACAGATACTGATCAAGATGCTCTCAAGACTTAAAGAGGCGGAACAGAAGGCCTCAAGGCTTGAAGAACGGCTCGCGGATCCCGAAGTCATGAAGGACAGAGAGCTTTTCACGAAACTGTCAAGAGAATACAAGGAGCTCTCACCCGTAATAGCAGAATACCGGAACTATCTAAGCTGCCGGAAGAACGCAGACGATGCAAAACAGCTGCTCTCGTCCGGCGACCCGGATCTCTGCGAGCTTGCTCAGGACGAACTCAGGAAATCCGAAGCGGCCGCCGAGGCGTCGCTTGCAAAGATCAGGGTACTGCTCATACCGCGCGACCCCGACGACGGAAGGGGCACCGTCATTGAGATCAGGGCCGGCGCCGGAGGCGAGGAGGCCTGCATATTCGCCGCCGATCTCTTCAGGATGTACTCGATGTACTGTGCTTCGATGGGTTTTTCCGTCTCAATGGTGGATGAGAACAGGACAGATCTGGGCGGATTCCGAAAGCTCGTCTTCATAGTCGAAGGCGAGGGCGCCTATTCAAGATTCAAATATGAATCGGGAGTCCATGAGGTAAAGCGCGTCCCCGTCACCGAGTCGCAGGGACGGATTCAGACCTCGACGGTGACTGTGGCGGTCATGCCCGAGGCTGAGGAGATCGATGTCGAGATAAATCCCGCCGATATCATATTTGAGACCTGCCGCTCGAGCGGAGCCGGCGGACAGCATATCAACAAGACAGATTCCGCAGTCAGACTGACTCATGTACCCACCGGTACCGTCGTGGAATGCCAGGAGGAGCGCTCGCAGTTCCAGAACCGCGACAAGGCCATGAAGACTCTCCGATCGATCCTCTACGACAGAAAGGTGAGAGAGCAGACCGAGAGCATCGCCTCCGCCAGGCGGAGCATGGTAGGGACCGGCGACAGGAGCGAACGGATAAGAGTCTACCGCTACAAGGACAATCTCGTGCGCGACTCGAGGATCGACGACAGATCTGTCCACATCGCCCTTGACAGTTTTATGAACGGTGAAATGTCTGAACTCATCGACGCACTCGCGGCGAAGGAGACCGCGGAGCGGCTGAAGGGCGGCTGAAATACTGAAATATGATCACCCGTGTTTTATATATAGATCCGTCGGACTTTAAAGAAAGCGAGCTTGTACCGGCCGCGGACGTCATAAAGAGCGGCGGACTCGTGATCTTCCCGACAGAAACTGTATACGGGATCGGAGCCGACGCCACCCGCCCGGAATGCGCCGCGAAGATCTATTCCGCAAAGGGAAGGCCCTCCGACAATCCGCTTATCGTTCATCTTGCGGATCCTTCCGACGCCGAGCAATACGCATATACCTCCCCGCTCTTCTACCGTCTTGCCGGGGCTTTCATGCCCGGTCCTCTGACGGTAATCATGCCCAAAAAAGACAGTATACCCACGACCGTGACCGGAGGACTTGACAGCGTTGCGGTAAGAGTCCCGTCGCATCCGGTAGCAAACGCGCTGATAAGGCTTTCCGGACTCCCGATCGCCGCTCCGTCCGCAAACATTTCAGGCAGGCCATCCGCCACAAACGCCGGATACGCGCTCCGCGACTTCAACGGCCGGGCCGACGTCATAGTCGACGGCGGAGAAAGCGACTGCGGGCTCGAATCGACGATAGTCAGGATCACCGGCCGGGATTCGCTTCTTCTCCTTCGCCCCGGTGCGGTCACTCCCGACGAGATAATGAAAAAAGCCGGATGCGTCCTTGAGATATCCGACGCGGTCACCGGAAAGCTCGCGGAGGGCGAGCGCCCTCTGTCGCCGGGCATGAAGTACAGACACTACTCCCCCTCCAAGCCTCTGACCCTGGTCAGCGGATCCCGTGAGGCGAGGATAAGATTTTTCCGCAAGGCGCAGGAGACCGAAAACGCGGCGGTGATCTGCTACGACGAACAGCTGCCGCATCTGAGGAGGGAGAACGCGATCCCCGCCGGCGGAGAGACAGATCTTGAAACCCAGGCTCACCGCCTCTTTTACGCGCTCCGCGCTGCCGATTCCCTCCCCTGCGGATCGATCTACGCAAACCTTCCGCCCGCTTCAGGACTGGGACTCGCGCTTTACAACAGGCTCATCAGAGCCGCCGCATACCGAATCGAGGACGCGGACAGCGCGCCGGACAAGAATACAAGAAAATGACGCGATAATAAAAAAGCCTGTTTTCGCGAACAAGCGAAAAAAGCCAAACGACAATTCAAAGATCAGAACTCCGAAAGGAACCGGTCGGACCAATATGGCAAGGAAGAAAAAGACAGAAGATATCAATATCAAGGAGCCGCCTGCCCCCGCGGTCGAACAGCTCATAACCGAGACCGTCGAGCAGAACTACATGCCATACGCCATGAGCGTGATAGTATCCCGGGCGATACCCGAGATAGACGGTTTCAAGCCCTCACACCGCAAGCTCCTCTATACGATGTTCAAGATGGGACTGCTGACCGGTCAGCGCACAAAGAGCGCCAACGTCGTCGGCCAGACGATGAAGCTCAACCCCCACGGCGACGCAGCCATCTACGACACGATGGTCAGGCTGACCAGAGGGAACGCCGCTCTGCTGCATCC
>ONVJ01000141.1 GCA_900321265.1 uncultured Eubacteriales bacterium | reverse complement strand
CTTCTACGGCCCTGGAGCCGAGGACCTCGCCTTCAATTCGGGAGGCGCCTGCAGGCGCTGCGGAGGGACCGGAAGGATAAGGACGGTAGACAGGAGCACTCTTGTTCCGGATGAAAACCTTACCGTCGACGAGGGCGCCGTGGCACCCTGGAACTCGCTGATGTGGTCGCTCATGACCGACGTCTGCCGCGCCATGGGTGTCAGGACCGACGTTCCCTTCAAAGACCTGACCGATGAGGAAAAAGAGATCGTCTATGACGGTCCGATGGTGAAAAAGCATATTTTCTACCGCCCGAAAAAGGCGGGGACCGCCACCGCGGGCGAGATGGATTTCACATACTACAGCGCGACGGCGACGGTCCTCAACGCCCTGAACAAAGTAAAGGACGAACAGGGCATGAAGCGCGTCGAAAAGTTCCTGAAGGAGGAGATCTGCCCCGACTGCGGAGGCACGCGGCTCTCCGAGACCGCCAGGGCGCCGAGGCTCATGGGGATATCCCTCGACAGGGCCTGCGAAATGACGCTGAAGGAATCGGTGGCATGGGTCGGAGAGGTGCCCGCATCGCTTCCCGAAGAGATGCGCCCGATGGCAAAGAACATCTGCGAGTCATATCTCGACGCCGCGAACCGTCTTATGGAGCTCGGCCTCGGATATCTGACTCTCGACCGATCATCCTCGACTCTGTCGACCGGGGAGCGGCAGAGGATGCAGCTCGCCCGGGCGGTCAGGAACAGGACGACCGGGGTGCTTTACGTCCTCGACGAACCCTCGATCGGACTTCACCCTGCAAACATCGAAGGACTGAAGGGCGTGATGCGCGACCTCGTGAGAGACGGAAACAGCGTGCTGCTCGTCGATCACGACATTCAGATACTGAAGGAATCCGACTGGATCATCGAGCTCGGCCCGGGCGCCGGCGCCGACGGCGGCAGCGTCATAGCCGAGGGGAGTGTCGGGGATATAGCGGAAGACCCGCGGTCGGTGATCGGCCTGTATCTTTCCGCGGCATCCGGTCCGGCGGACCTGAAGGACGCGGCCGGAGTCTTCGACGACGGAGCGATATCTCTCGAGACCGGCCGGATCCACACCGTGAAGCCGCTGTCGGTCGAAATTCCGAAGGGAAGACTGACGGTCGTCACCGGAGTGTCGGGGTCGGGGAAAACGACTCTCGTCCTTGAGAGTCTCGTTCCGGCGCTCGAGTCTGTTTGCGACGGAACGGAGCTCCCGGAACATGTAAAAAAGATAGAAGCGGAAGGCATAAAGCGGGTAAAGCTGATCGACGCGACGCCGATCGGGATCAACGTCCGCTCGACGGTGGCGACCTATGCGAACGTCCACGACGAGCTGAGAAAGATCTGGGGAAGGACGAAGGAGGCAAGGCAGTCGGGATACGGGGCGGGAGATTTCTCCTACAACACCGGCTCGCTCCGCTGTCCGGTCTGCGACGGCACCGGCCGGATATCCCTCGACGTACAGTTCCTGCCCGACGTCAACGTCACCTGTCCCGAATGCCGCGGATCGCGGTACCGGAACGAGGCGAAAAGGATCAGATACAGAAACAGGGCGGGGGAGGAAAAAAGCCTTCCCGAACTGATGGAGGACGACATCGCGACCGCGCTCGGTTTCTGCTCGGATATGAGTTCTGTCCGTCCGAAACTTGAGACGCTCCGCGATCTCGGTCTCGGATATCTGACGCTCGGGGAGGACACCCCCGGGCTGTCGGGCGGCGAGGCGCAGAGACTGAAGCTCGCGTCCGAGATGGGGAGGCGGCAGGAGGATACCGTCTTCGTCTTCGACGAGCCGACGATCGGCCTCCATCCGAAGGACGTCGCGGTGCTGCTGTCTGTCTTCGATACGCTGATCGGCCACGGCGCCACGGTGATCGTGATCGAGCATGATACAGACGTCATCCGCTCGGCCGACTGGATCATAGACATGGGGCCGGAGGGCGGAGAGGAAGGCGGAAGGATTGTCGCCCGCGGCACGCCGGCAGATATAAGAAACTGCCCCGAAAGCATAACCGGAAGGTATATTTAGTTTTTTAAGATGAAAGATGTTTTAGTCACCGGCGCCGCCGGAGGAATGGGCCGCGAGGCGGTAAAGCTACTTGCTGGCCGCGGATACCGCGTTTTCGCTCTCGACCGCATACCCTCAGCCGCGGAGGAAAACGTCTGTCCGATCACGGCGGACGTCACCGACCCCGAAAGCGTCGGGGCGGCCTTTGCCGCGGTAAGGGAACAGACCGGGCGGCTCTCCGCGGTGATACATTTCGCCGGGATATATCTGCTTGATTCTCTGATCGAGATGACTCCCGGAGATTTCGAGCGGATATTCAGGATTAATCTCGGCGGCGCCTATCTTGTCAACCGGACCTTCCGCCCGCTTCTCGGGGAGGGATCGTCGGTCATTATGATAACGAGCGAGCTCGCGGTGCGCGACCCGCTGCCCTTTACCGGGATCTACGCGATAACAAAGGCGGCGCTCGACAGGTACGCCTATTCTCTCCGGATGGAGCTGCAGCTGTCGGGCATAAACGTCTCGGTGATCCGGGCTGGAGCCGTCGACACCGGCATGATACCCGAGTCGACGAGGCGGCTCGACGCCTTCTGCGAAAGGACCGCGCTCTATTCGCCGAACGCCGCCCGCTTCCGCCGGATCGTCGATTCGGTCGAAGCGAGGAAGGTGCCGCCGGCAAAGATCGCAAAAAAGCTGCTGAAGATCCTCGGATCCCGCCGCCCGCGCTTCGCCTACGCGGTCAACCGCAATCCGCTTCTGATCATCTTCGACGCGCTCCCCGCGCGGCTGAGATTCTTTATTATCAGAAAGATACTCGGAGGGGGAACTGCCGAATGAAGAAGATCGACCGGGACAAACTCGGGCGGCATGTCCTGCGCCGCGCCGAGGAGGAGCTCTCACAGGGCCGGATCTGCGGCAAGGAGAAAAAGCAAATGAAGAAAAAAGGCATATTATCCGTGTTGAT
>ONVJ01000027.1 GCA_900321265.1 uncultured Eubacteriales bacterium | reverse complement strand
GCGAAGAATCTTTCGGATGCCCTCTCCTTCGATCTTGAAAATATGACCGACGAACAGGCGGAAAACATCGAAAAGATCGTCTCCTCCGCGGACAAGGTCCTCGAATCGATTAACGGAAAAGAGGGGACCGACATCATCACCTCGCTTGACGCTTCCGCGCTGCAGGAGCTCACCGACGCGATCGACGGCAGCGGCATCGTGGAGGGCGGCACCGGAACGCTGCTCGACGTTCTCTCGGAAAGCGATAAGCTCAAGGAGACAGGTCTCATAGACAAGGATACCGTCGAAAAGCTGAAAGAGAGCGGGCTTGACAATCTCGAGTCGACGATCGGCGCCTCGCAGAAATCGGTCAGCATCATCGATCAGCTCACCTCGGAAAACCCGGATGAAGCCTCGATCAAGGAGGATCTCCAGTGGCTCGTCGACAACATGGACGACACGACCTCCGACTTCATCACCAGCCAGATCACCGCTGACAAGCTGACCTCCTTCGGCATCTCGCCCCTGTCCGCGCCGGGCGTCGAGAGATTCATAAAGATCCTGACCGAAGAGATAAAGAGCGCGCAGGACGATCCTGCGGTCGATTCCGAGAAAGAATCGGCGGCGCTCGTCAGCGTCTACACCCTCGCGATCGGCGCAGACACCTCGGGAAGCGATCTCTTCGCCGAGGGCAAGTCGGATCCGCAGGTCCTCGCCGACTCGGTGTTCGGATCAAGGATAGTCGGGAACACCGTCGTAAGGACGGCGATCGAGGACGGCAAGCTCACCGTCGATCCGATCGGCTGCGGGATCTCGCTTTCGAACGCCGACAGAAACGCTCTCGTTTCTGCGATCAACACATCTCTTTCGGCCGCGGGATACGCTTCGGCCGACGCCGCCGCAAAACAGAAGCTCTCCGACAGGGCGGTCTCGCTCGCGGCCTTCTTCGGTCTTAACGGCAGCGTGAGCTCCGCCGGAGTCCTGACGGTAGGCTGATCATAATACATTCCATACACAGGGTTGTTAAAAATCAGGGGGTGTCACGGTCTTTCGGCAGTGACATCCCCCTCGTAATTTTTCCTGTCTTTCGATATTTCAGACTATGAACGTCATCTTTGTTACCAGGCCCTCAAGAAAACCGTTGACGTCGTATTCCGCGATATCGAATTTTCCGTCCCGGTAAAAGATATGCGCGTAGGCGGCGTTCGCCATGTACTGGAGGTCCCCCGGTCTTCCTCCCGAGGCGTAGCCGCAGAAGGCCCTGATAATGCCGGCGTGAGCGGTCACGGCAATTTTTCGTCCGTCCTCCTTCTCCGCGATCTCCGTCATCGCCGATGAAAAGCGGGCGTACCCGTCGATCAGGCTCTCGCCTCCGCCGTTTTTCAGCGTTTCGTCGCAGTCGACGAACTTCCGGTAGTCCTCACCCCAGCGCGAAATAATGTAGGGTATCGGTTTCCCTTCCCATTCCCCGCACCAGACCTCGCGGAAATCGTAGACCGTTTTTACCTCAAGTCCGGTAACCGCGGCAAGCGCCTCGGCGGTCTGGAACGCCCGCTTCAGCGGGCTTGAGTATATCGCCGAGATCCCCCTGTCCTTCAGATGCTCCGCCGTTCTCGCGACCTGAGCCAGACCTGTCTCTGAAAGCGGCAGATCGGTCAGTCCGCAGAGCACCTGTGTGTGATTGGCAACACTTTCCCCGTGCCTGATAAGAAATATCTCCGTCATCAGCTTACCTCCGAAAACACCCAATATTATAATGAAAAAATAAAAAAAGTCAAGATTTTTGACCATATCGGGCGGACCCTTGTCTGTCCTGTGAGGTTTTTTCGGAAAAACCCTGACTAAAGATGCCGTAAAGCGGCCGAATGATCCGGATAAGTGATAAATACTCTTGACAAATTGTCGAAAAAAGTATATAATTTTTAGGATAAAACCGCCGGGAACCGACCTTCGCCGCACCACGCCCCCTTTCTGTTTCCGGCTTGATTTTATGCCCGAAGCGGCATACGGAAAGACACACTGCAAAATATGAGCAAAACTATTCACGCAAAGATAAAAGACAGGATAGGCGAGCTTCCCGAGGGCTCGGTGTTCGTGCTCTCGGACTTTTCGGATCTGGCCGATCCCAAAACGGTGTCAAAGACACTGACGCGTCTCTGCCAGGGCGGCGGCGTCGCCAAGGTCATGAGAGGCGTGTTCTGGAAGCCCTTCGCCTTCTCTTCTGAGGACGATGACCGGATCCTTCGCGATCTTTCGGACGAGTATTCCAGCGACGTCGAGGTCGAGTTCGTCGGCGCCGGAGCTGACCTCCCTTCAGGGGCAGGCGGCGCCCCGGCAGCCCCCGTAAAAACCGGTCCCGATCCCGACAGCGTCGCCCGGGCGCTCGCACGGAACAATCTCTGGCAGATCGTCCCCTCGGGAGACACCGCCCGCCATCTGATCGGCATCGCCCCCGACGCTCCCGCGGTCTGGACATATATTACCGACGGCGCCTACCGCACCTACAGCTACGGCGACACCGTCATCTCCTTCCAGCACGCATCCTCGAAATTCATGTCCCAGATGTCCGAAAAGACCGCGGTCGTCATACAGGTCATCAAGACCTACGGCAAGGACCGCATCCCCGACTGGCTGGGCGAAAAGCTGCGGCAGGTCTTCAGGGTCAGCGACTGGCCTGTCATAATCTCGGAAAGCAGACACACCACCGCCTGGATCGCCGCCGCCGTCAGAAAACTGTCGGCAGACGACCGCGCCGGGCGGGTCACCGAACAGACTCCCCGCTTTCAGTCTTAACACTATTTCCTTTTCAGAGGCTTTTTGATGAACGGAGAAAACACTTTCATTCTTGACGGACGGCTTTTCGCCGATATGGTCAGAGGCGGCGCGGGAAATCTCGGCCGGTACCGGACCAAGGTCAACGACCTGAACGTCTTCCCGGTGCCCGACGGCGATACCGGCGACAACATGTATATGACGATAGACTCGGGCGTGACCGGCCTGGCCACACCCTCGGCGCATCTCGCGAAGGACTCCGAGACGATCGCCCACAGCATGCTTCTCGGCGCGAGAGGAAACTCGGGAGTGATACTCTCAAGGATCTTCGCCGGGATCGCGAGGGGCTTCATGGGAGCCGGCAGCGCCGACGTCAGCGCATTCGGACAGGCGCTCGCCTGCGGAGTCGAAGAGGCATACAGCGCCGTATCGGTGCCCGTCGAGGGAACGATACTCACCGTCTACCGCGACGCCGTTTCCTTCGCCAACGGAAGGATCGGCGACGGCAGCAGCTTTGAGAGCTATTTCATCGATCTTCTCTCCGAGCTTCACCGCTCGCTCGAGCGGACGCCCGAGCTTCTCGACGTCCTGCGCGAGGCGGGAGTCGTCGACAGCGGCGGGGCGGGGCTCGTCTATATAGCCGAAGGGATGCAGCACGCCCTCCGCGGCGAGGAGATCCTCTTCGAATCGGCCGCGCCCGGCGCGGCGAAGGCCGCCGACTACTCGCTTTTCACCGAGGACAGCGAGCTGACATACGGCTACTGCACCGAGTTTCTCCTCAGGCTTCAGAACTCGAAGATCCCCGGAGGCGTCGCCGCCTTCGACGAGAAAGAGCTCTTTGACCGGGTGAACGGGATGGGAGACTCTGTCGTCGCCTTCCGCGAGGGCAGCATAATCAAGATCCACGTCCACACTCTTCACCCGGGCGAGGTATTGAATTATTTTCAGGGCTTCGGCGAGTTCCTCACGCTCAAGATCGAAAACATGTCCCTCCAACACAGCGAAACGCTGAAGGAGGCGGACATGGCCGAAACGCCTGCCGAAGACACAGTCCCCGGTCGCAGGCGCGCCAGAAAGAAGGCGGGGACGGTAGCCGTTGCCTCGGGCGACGGCGTCCGCGATATGTTCCTCTCGCTGGGCACCGACGAGGTCGTCGCAGGCGGACAGAGCATGAACCCCTCGGCGGAGGATTTCATCGAGGCCTTTGACAGGGCCGACGCCGACGTCATCTACGTTTTCCCCAACAACGGAAACATCATCCTCACCGCCCGTCAGGCCGCCTCTCTCTACGGCGGCGCCGACATCCGCGTCATCCCCACAAAGAACATCGGGCAGGGCTACGCCGCCATGTCGATGTTCGATCCCTCATCCGGCGACCCCGACGGCATCGAGAGCGATCTCAACGCCGCCTTTGACGGAGTGACCACCGGTTTTGTCTCGCAGGCAAGCCGCGACGCCGGCATGAACGGGATCAGCATAAAGGCCGGCGATTATATCGGCTTTGAGGG
>ONVJ01000167.1 GCA_900321265.1 uncultured Eubacteriales bacterium | reverse complement strand
CAGCTCGACGACGGCGTCGCCGAGATACGCCATCGCTTCGACTGTGGGATCGGCGACGTCCGGAGAGATCTCCGGGGCGTTATTTTCCATCGCAGGCGGCGAGGGCGCGGCGGATGACGGCCTCGATCGAATCGGCCATCAGGGTAAAGCCCAGGTCGTTCGGATGGACTCCGTCCATCGTGCACTCGTTCTCCCATCTGCCGAGGAAGAAGGTCTCGCCGTCGATGTACCAGACGCGACGGTCGCCTGCCGCCCTGGCGGCCCTGAAGGTGTCGACGACGACGTCCTTGCGCTCCTGCGCGAAGGCGGGGTTGGTGGCGACGTTCGGCCTCGTGATCAGGATGATCGGGATGTCGGGATGCGCCGCCCTTATGATCTCGAAGCCTCGCCGGTGCGTCTCGCGCAGATATTCGGGGTTCGGGGCGTTGTGGTCGTAGTCGTATACGAAGACCGACATGTCGAGCGAGGCGAGATATTCCATCATCGGGATCTCGGCCTTGGCGGCTCCCGAGAATCCGTAGTTCAGGACGTTGCGGTTCAGGTATCTTGACAGGATGTTCGGGTAGGTGAGACCAGGTCTAGTCGCGGCGGTGCCGTGAACTATCGAGGAGCCGTATACGACGATCGGATCGCCGGGCAGATATTTCATTCCCTCACCGAGGACGGCGTCGGGCTGAAGACCTACATAAACTTCGGAAACGACCGAGTGGATAGGCATGTTTATCGTGAAGTACCGCAGCTTCCTGCTGCCGAAGCGGATTATCTGCTCGTATCCGCCGTCCATCTTGTAGGGAGGCATGAACATCTTCACATATCTCGAGTCGGCGGAGGTGTCCTCGTAGAGATCAAAGCCTGCCGACATGGCGAGGGTCATGTGGGAGTTGCGCCCGACGATAGGCTCGACGGTTTTGAGAAGGATGTACTGGGAGTCGGTGGAGAAGCGGATCCTGCCTCCGGCAGGCTCGCGGCAGAGCTTCGCGACCTGAGGGCTCGTCGCCGCCGCGACATCCTCGGGGAGGCGGCGGAAGATCGGGGTGTTCTTCGGGTCGTAAAGATTGTAAAGCTCAAAGGGAGCTTCTCTTACGCTGTGGAGGACGGCGTCCTCGGCGTCGGGGAAGACCGTCTCGACGACGAGATTTTTGTCGTTCTCAACGTATTCCTGCTTTTTTACCTCTTCTGCCATTGTTTTACAGCACTCCTCTCAGAATATGTGTAAGCACGCGTCCGATGCCCTCGGCCATCATCATGAAGCCGATGTCGTTCGGATGAGTCGTATCGACCGAGCAGCTGTCCTCGTAGGCTCCGCGGCAGAGGCCGTCGCCGTCGATGTAGTAGACGTTTTTGTCTCCTCTCGCCCGCGCGGCGCGGAAGCTGTCCTCGATCACCGTCCGGCGCTTTACCGAGTCGTTCTCGTTGAAGATGAAATCCGGCTTTGAGACCATCACATAGGGAAGATCAGGCCTCTTTTCTCTGATCCTTTCGTACATCCTCAGATGCGTTTCGAGCAGATAGTCGGCGTTCGGCGCGTTGTGGTCGTAGTCTGATACGAAGACCGACATCTCCATTCCCGCCATATAG
Organism: uncultured Eubacteriales bacterium; assembly: GCA_900321265.1. Taxonomy (GTDB): domain Bacteria; phylum Bacillota; class Clostridia; order Oscillospirales; family CAG-272; genus CAG-390. The sequence continues at coordinate 12,737 of ONVJ01000167.1, read as the reverse complement.
TCGACGATAGGCAGCTCGGCCCTGGCGTTGCCCGAGAAGCCGAGATTGATATGGTCGATGTTGAGTTTTCTCGTGATCATCGCCTGGTAGCTGAGGCCGGGTCTCGAGGCGCAGGCGCCCTGTGTGATCGACGATCCGTAGAAGACGACGGGTTTGACCGGAAGATACTCCGCCCCGGGACCCAGGACCGATCCGGCGTCAAGGCCGATCTCCAGCCTGTCGACCGGCGAGTAGAGGGGATAGTGCATCGTGAGTTTTCTGAGCCTTTTCCCGCCGACGAGTCTGTTCGTCAGTTCAAAGCCGTCGGTCGATGAGACGTCGGGCTTGAAGGCGCTGATGAACCTCGAGCCTCCCGCGGTATCCTCGTAGATGTCGAAGGAGGAGGATCCGGTGACCGGCATGTGGCAGAATTTCGTGACGTAGGGCATCTTTACCCTTACGCCGATCCTGGCCGAGTCGGTCGAGAATCTGACTCTGACTCCCGCGGTGTGAAAATTGTTCCGTCTGACCCCGTTGTTCGTTGCCTCGGCGACATCCTCGGGCAGCCTTTTGTAGGGGTTGGCAGACAGGCAGCCGTAGAGCTTGAAGGGGGCTTCGGCAGCGTCGAACCAGACGAGACCATTGCTGTCTGGCTCGCCCGCGACCATGTTGAGGTCGACTTCTTTTGAAAGATCCGCCATTTGTTCAGCCTTTCTTTTTATGATTCAATATTGATTTTTTCATTGAAAAGAGCTTTCTTACTCTTCCGGGGCACGTCCCCTGACCTGGACGCTGACGGCTCCGGCCCTGACGGCGGCTCCGGTCTCGGTATCATACCAGTCGGGACCGCCGCATCCGACCATAGTCCGGATACCGTATCTGAGAAGTGTCGCCGACAGTCTTGAGACCCTGTCGTATACGACCGTCTCGGGCGTCATGAGGCCGGGGACCTGTTCGACCGAGAGGTCGAGCACGAAGAAGATCCCGCGGTCGTAGAGATGCCGGATGAAGTCGGTCTCAGACTTCCCGATGCCGCTGAACCATCCGAAGTCCATCGCGATTCCGAAGGAGCAGCCGGACTCCGCCCCGCCGGTGATCTCCGAGATGAATTCCTCGGCGTCGTAGACCGACGCGCTGTCGAATCCGCACAGGACTATGTCGTCAAATCCCGCATCCGCCAGCTCGCGGAGGAGTTCGGCCTCGTAATCGCGAAGCAGCGGCCTGAGCGAAAAGGAGGCGGAAGGGAAGGAAAGATCGAATATGCCGCAGATCCTCTCGCATTCGGGATCGGCTCTCAGCGCTGCGACGGCAGACACCGGATCGACGGGAAGCCTCGCGTCGTAGCCTCTTGCCTCGGCGACGGGAGAGGTATAGCAGAGGAGCATGCCGGTCCCGACTCTGATCCCGGTCCCGGCTCCGCTTTCATCGGTCAGTGTGTCCCCCGAAGCCGCGGTCTCTTTGGTGTACGAGGTCCTCAGAAGCACCGAGGCGGCGTTGTAGACAGACTTTTTCTGCCCTTCGCCGGAAGTATCCTCAGAGGCCGGACCGGACGTATCCTCGGAGACCGGCCTGGATGTTTCCCCGGCGGATGAGCCGGCTTCAGCGGTCCCGGAGACCGCGGGGATGTCCGAAAGAAGGACGGGACCGGCGCGGAGATTGAGGGTTACCGGTCCCGATTCGGGACCGATGAAGCGCGCTGTATCCGGGGCGGACGCGGCACCCTCGGTCTCTGTATCGGTGTTCTCGTCCGAGATCCTGCCGAGGTATCTTCCGAAGACGATCGCGGTTATGAAGAGAGTGAAGGCGCAGATCGCGAAAATGATGAAGAACCTTCCGTACCAGCCCGGCTTCTTTTTGTGCCTGCTTCGGAAGGCCCGCCTTCTGGCGGAGCTGACTCGTTTCATGGAAGCTTATTTGAGTGTCACAAGGTCTGTTTCTTTGCCCAGTTCGTTGAATTCAAATACCAGTGTGCTCTTGTATTCCTCGACCATGCTGTTGAATTCCGAACCGATGATGGCGTTCCCGAAATCCTCGAAATTGTAATTGAGCCAGTCGTCTTCCACGGGAAGTCTCATGATCACAAAGTACCCGGCATTTCCTTTAACTATATCGCTGATGCCGCCGACCTCGAGGGCGAAGGCGGCCTTTTCGTAATCGTCGCCGTAGTCGGAGGAATACCTGGCAAAATAGGTTCCGTGGGTCGTGGTTATCGAGAAGTCGGAGTCGTATTTTCCTTTCAGGAGGATCAGCTCGAGATCTGGCGTGTCGCTCTTCAGCAGCTGTTCCCTAAGCTCCTTCGCCAGTTCGAGCCTGTCCTCCTCAAGGCCCTTTATGTATATGTGGTTGGTCCTGATGAATTTGTCCGAATGCATGTATTCTTCAAGCTCAGAGACGCTCGAGGGGATGACGCCGAGATCTGTCTTGAGTATGTAGGTGAGCTCTGTCGCCATCTCTTCGATGCTGAGATAGAAGCGGAAGAGGCGGTCGGTGAGGCCGTTTTCCTCCAGCGTTTTCAGGTACTGCCTTTTTCCTCCGCATTCCTCGGCGGTCTGGTTGACCTCCTCTGCGACGGCATCGACTATCGCCTTCTCCGAAAGCATGGCGTCCGCCCCGCCCAGGTAGTAGTCGTCCGCCAGCTTGAGCACCGCGTAGTAGCTCGACGCAAGGCCCCGGGTCACCATCTCTTCGAGTTCGGCCCTGTGCTCTTCCGCCTTTGCAGGATCGTCCCAGATATCCTCGCCGTATTTTGCCGACAGCTCCTCGCGGCAGTTCACCGCGACATACCTGAGCTCGTCAAAGTATACTTCCCGCCCCGAGACGTTACCTACCGGCCTCAGATCCTCCTTCGGTGGAGTCTGGGGCTTTATGTTGGTCGAGCAAGACGTGAGGAGCAAAGCCGCAGCGGCAAATACCGACAGCAGGAAGGCCGTCAGCCTTCGGGCTGACTGCGCGATCCCTCTTTGGGGGGTGTGTCCTTTGCCGCGGAGATTCTTATTATTCTGACAGATCATTTCGGTATGTCCTTTCGTCCGGCGCCGCGCCGGAGTGAGTGATGGGCCTGGCGCAGTCCGGTTGCCCGCACTGCTTCATTTTTTTATTTTATCACAAGTTTATGACTTATATATGAATAGTGATTTTTTTTATTGTAAAAGGGCGATTTTTCTTTGCTTTTGTGCTCTTTTATGGTATACTATTAAGCGGAATAAAAGATGTCGCGGGGCTTTTGCCGCGGCGGAATGCCGGCGGCGGGATCCCGCGGCCGCGGAGAACACTCAGTGAAAAGGGAGAGACAATGGAGAGTCAGGAACAGAAATTCAGCATTTCACTCGAATCGATAATCAACGAGTTTCACTTCGAAACGATCTCGCTGCCCGAGGACGCCAACAAGATCGCGGTGTCCACAAAGGAGATAGACCGCCCCGGGCTGGCGCTGACGGGGTTCTTTGAGATATTCGATTCCGACAGGATCCAGCTGATCGGGAACGCAGAGCACAAGTATCTCGGAGGGCTGAGCGGAGAAGAACGCCACCGCCATATAATGAATTTCGTCGAGAAGAGGCCGGTGGCGGTCATCATGACCGCGGGACACAAGGCGAGCCCCGACTTCGTCGAGGCCTGCCGGGCATACGGGGTACCGCTGCTCGCCTCGAACGAGCCCACCACCGATCTGATGGCCGAGATGTTCGCCTTCCTGGCGGTGTCGCTTGCCCCGAGGGTGACGATACACGCCGTGCTGGTCGAGGTATACGGCGAAGGGGTGCTGCTGATCGGAGACAGCGGGATAGGAAAGAGCGAGACCGCGATCGAGCTGGTAAAACGCGGACACCGCCTTGTGGCAGACGACGCCGTTGAGATTAAGAAGGTCTCGGCGAAATCGCTCGTCGGGAGCGCACCCGAGCTGCTTGAGCACTATGTCGAGCTTCGCGGCATAGGTGTCGTTGACGTAAGCAGGATCTTCGGAATGGGTGCCGTCAAGGCGACCGAGAAGATCGAGCTCGTCATCAAGCTCGAAAACTGGATCGACGGCAAGATGTACGACAGGCTCGGCATCGAGGAGGAGAAGGAGGACATCCTCGGGATAACCCTCCCCGCGATCACCGTCCCGGTGAAGCCGGGCAGGAACCTTGCGGTTATTATCGAGATCGCCGCGATGAACCACAGGCAGAAGAAGATGGGATACAACGCCGCGGAGGAATTCACGAAGCGGATAATCGAGCACAACATGGAGGCGGCAGAATAATGCTGGTCCTTTATTCGGGGCCTCGCTTCGAGCTCGCCGCCGACGGCGTCAGGCAGGTGACCGACGGGGATATCGCGAGAGTGTCGCGCTGTCTGTCGCAGGAATACGCAAAGACGCTCGTCCGGAAAAACAGAAGATCGACCGACGAATCGGTGTCGGCGGCTCTCCTCCTTCTTGACATGCTGTCGGTGCGGGGCAGGGAGCCCTCTGAAGTGATCAGGGGAGAGCAGGGAAAGCCCTTTTTCCGGTCGTCAGGCCTTTCGTTTTCGCTGTCACACGACGGCGGAGCGGTGATCTGCGCCCTGAGCGACGCTCAGGTCGGCGCCGATCTCATGGCGCTTCCGGTGAGATTCGGCGCTGACAGACAGCTTGCTGTCGCGAGAAGGTTCTTCACGCCTGAGGAGGCCGCGGAGCTCGAAAGAGCTTCGGGAACTCCCGGATCCGAACAGCTTTTCGCGGAGTTCTGGACAGAGAGGGAGGCGGTCTCCAAGAGAGCGGGAGGTGCGCTCGGGGACTGGCTCGGAAAGCCTCTCCCGAAGGACGCGGAGTTTTACCGCTTTGTTTTCAGGCTCGCGGGAAACAGCTATCTGTCCTCTGTCTGTCTCTGATCCGGACAGTAAAACGCCCTCGGCTCTTCCGGAAGAAACATACGATCTGGCCGCCTTTCTTCCCGGGACCGATATCTGTTGACATTTTTCAAAAAATATGATATTATATTATACTGATTAACAAGATGCCGGGACCGCCCGAACGCGGGTGCCCCGGCCTGATCCCTGCGAGGTATCGTCCGCGATGTCACGGAAAGCAAAGAACAGACGTCCGGGTGGGAGATCTTCTCTCATTCTCAAAATACTGGCCGTTTTCGCCGTCACTCTCCTGCTTGTGTGCACGGCTGCTTTTTCCGCGCTCGCGATCTTTGCCCTTCGTAGCCGCGGTGCGGTCTCCGACAGATTCAGGGCGACCGCCGCCGAACGCTTCGGCTCCGCCGCGCGAATATTTTATTCGCGGTCGGAGATCGATGACGCCCTGTCATATCTTCCTCCGCGCGAAGCGAAGGAGATCGCACCTTCCTACCCGTCGGCCGCGGTGTCGGTCACGCCGGGTCCCATCTCGGGAGACGGCTGGAAGGGGATTGCCGTTGTTCTTTCAAAAGCCGAGACCAGGCCTATTCTGACTCCGAATTCGGAGGGAAGCAGCGGGAGCCCGGCGTCGGTCGGACTTGACGGCTATTCGGACATCATTTTCGAGGATGGCTGCGTCAGATACGCAGGCGAGGGAGGAGAGGCTCTTTACTGCGTTGTGGCTTGCGATCCCTCCGGAGATCTGCACATAGGCGGGAAAACCGTCGTCGAGATAGCCAATTCGGGATACGAATGGGCGGTCTCCGCCTCGAGGGTCCTGATCTCGGGCGGGATACCGCAGACCGGGCTCGGCGGGGGATACGCACCCAGGGCGGCTGTCGGACAGACCGCCGAAGGTGACTATGTCCTCTTCTGCGCGGCTTCCGACGGGTTTTACCCCTGCGGGATAACCTACGATGAACTCGCTTCGGTGATGTTCTCTCTCGGCTGCGTGAACGCCGCCGCTCTCGAACCGCGCCAGTCGATGAAGACAGACGGTCAGACCGCCGTCAGTCTGCCGGGGACGGCGGGCAGGAGCCTGGTGTTCGCGGGAAAGGAGGCCGGAGTTGACTGATCCCGGAAAAGAATCCCGGCCTGTTCTGCCGAAAGATCACGGCGGATCCGGAAATCGGCTCAGAGAATTCAGTATCCGCGAGGCGGAGTTCGCAGGCAGATTCACCGCCCGCGAGACCGCCGCGGACGCCGACGGAAAGGCAAAAACCCTCTATTCCGACATCCGCCGCCGGCGCAGATCGCCGAAAAAGCAGAGATTCCTTAAGGGGATGCTGATCTACGCGGCCGCCTTTCTTCTCGTGACCGCGGCATGCGGAGTCATATGGAGCAGGGTGGTCGAAAGGATCGGAGACGCCGACCCCGGCAACTGCGCGGGGGATCTGCTCTACAACACCGATCAGTCGGGATGGAGAAGATATCTTTCCGCCTACTACCCGGGCAACTGCAGGGAGTACGAGGAAGGGGAAAGAGTGGCGAAGGAGGTCCTGTCGGGGCTCCTGACTGTGGGAAAGGTGAGCTGGCTTGAAAATCCCGCTCTCGCCTATTCCGGGGAAACCGGGGACTGCGGCATTCCCGCGGGTGCTCAGGTCGCAGAGGCTCTTCCCTCGAGCGTAAGACTCAGGGGATACGACGTCTTTTCCGACGGAAAGCTCTTCGCGACTCTTGTGATATACAGTTCGGGCGAGGGATTCCTTCCTTTTCTGAACGGCTGGAACATCTGGAATATATTTTTCAGCACCGATTATATATTCGGAGAATCCGGAACTCCCGGATTTCCCGAAACAAAGGTGTATCTTCCCGCCGGCGCCGAGCTGGTCCTTAACGGGGTCGCTTCTCCCGAAGCCGACCGTACCGATCACGGGGCGGTCTATTTCGACCTGCAGCCCGGAGAGACCGAATCGCCGGCATACGACATGCTGACCTTCGACCGTCTCTTCTTTGCTCCCGAACTTTCAGCGTCGCTGGCGGGCGAGAGTCTCGAGCTGGTCAGGGACGACGAGGCGCGTATCTACCGCTTCAGATATCCCGGATCGAGCACGCATCAGGTCACCGTGACCGTCCCCGCCGGGGTGACGGTAATGATCGGAGACGCCGAAGTCACAGAGGAATGGGCCGAGAAGAGCAGCGTCGAGGGAGAGCTCGGAGAGCTTGACGACGGAGGCACCGGAACACGTCCGATTCTCACCGTATGGAAGATATCCGGACTCTTCGGTAAGGAATCGGTATCCGCCGAGATCGGCGGAAAACAGCTTGAGCTTCAGTCATCCGAAGGCGGAAACTATATTTTCAAAACTCCTCCGGAGTGCAAGTATACCCTTACCGTCACCGCCCCCGCGGGAAGCGTCGTAAAGGTCAACGGCAGACCGGCGGGAGAGGTCTCGCCTGTCAAGGCAGATCCCGCCGAGATCGGCAGCGGCGGAACGGTGCTCGGACTGTATGACGTCTATGAGCTCGGATCGATACCGCAGGCCCTTCCCGAGATCGACAGATATGTCCTCACGGGATACCTTGCGGTGCCCGAGGTGTCGGCGGAGCTCAACGGAGTCAGGCTCGAAGCCGCGGACTTCAGAGTGACTGGATACGATATCAGGGTCGAGTTCGATTTCCTGCCCGAGCCCGAATCGGCATACGACCCCGCAAGGCTGGCCGTCGCGCGCGCTTTCGCGTCCGACTATATCAGGTATATCTGCGGCGGAGGCGCCTGGGAGGATCCGGGGAACACCGAGATCTTCAACGCCAACTACGAGTCGATCCTCTCGGGAATGATCGAAGGCACCGCCGGATATGTCGGAGTCATGGAATCATACCGCGACGTCTTCATGATGAAGCACTGGGACAGCTACACCGCGGGCGAATTCAGCTTCGGCGATTATATCCGCTATACCGACAGCTGCGTCAGCTGCCGCGTCGGGACAGATCTTGTTACAGTAAGAGAGACTGCGGGAGCTTCGGGCGAACCGGCGACAGAGACAGAGCGGTCGACGGTCGTCATGAACATCCTTCAGGTGCTCTACCGCGGCGAGTGGCGGGTCTGGGGATTCACCTTCGAGCAGATCCCCGCTCAGTCCTGACGCCCCGCGCAATCCGGTCCGCAGATTCTGCGGATGGGAAAAAGACCGGTTCTTTTTACCTCCCGGACTCTGCCCCGGTTCGGGCGCCGTCCCGCCGGGAGAAAACAGAATTATAAACAAAATTTAAATAAACCGAAAGGGGAAAAACAATGGGTCTTATTCAGGCTATCAAAGGCGCTGTGGGAGGAGTTCTCGCAGATCAGTGGAAGGAATACTTTTACTGCGACTCCCTCGCCAAGGACATTCTCGTGACCAAGGGACAGAAGAGAACCTCCGCGCGCTCCTCGAACACAAAGGGAGAGGACAACATCATCTCCAACGGATCGGTCATCGCCGTCAACGAAGGCCAGTGCATGATCATCGTCGAGCAGGGCAAGGTCGTTGAGGTCTGCGCCGAGCCGGGCGAATTCGTCTACGACACATCGACCGAACCCAGCATCTTTGCCGGCAAGCTCGGACAGAGCCTTATCGCGACATTCAAGGCGATAGGCAGAAGGTTCACCTTCGGCGGAGACACCGGCAAGGATCAGAGAGTCTACTACTTCAACATCAAGGAGATCCCCGACAACAAGTTCGGGACCGCGAACCCGGTCCCCTTCAAGGTCGTCATCAACGAAGAGCTGGGATTCAAGCTCTCGGTCGACCTCAGATTCAACGGGACCTACTCCTACACGATCACCGACCCGATCCTCTTCTACACCCACGTCTGCGGCAACGTGACACAGTCCTACAACCGTTCCGAGATCGACGGACAGCTCAAGAGTGAGCTCATCATGCATCTGCAGCCCGCCCTCGCCGTTCTTTCGGCCAACGGCGTGTCCTACGACCAGATCCCGGCTCACAACGAGGACGTCAGAGACGCTCTGAACAAGGAGCTCGAATCCGACTGGGGCAGAAGAGGCATAAAGGTCTTCTCGATGAACTTCGGCGTTCCCTCGATCCCCGAGGAGCAGAGAAAGAAGATCACCGAATGGGAAGAGACCTCGATGACTCTCAATCCGACGATCGGAGCCGCGAGGATGGTCGGCGGACAGATCAGCGCCATGAACAAGGCCGCCGAGAACGAAGGCGGAGCCATGACCGGCTTCATGGGCTACAATATGGCCATGGGCGCCGGAGGAGCGAACGCAGCCTCGCTCTACGCCATGGGCACTCCGGTCGAGAAGGCCTCCGCGCCCGCGGCTTCCGCCGCAGGAGGATGGACCTGCCCGAAATGCGGAAAACAGGTGAGCGGCAACTTCTGCCCCGACTGCGGCACGAAGAAGCCGGTCGCTCCCGCCGCCGATACCTGGACCTGCCCCAAGTGCGGCAAGCAGGTGAGCGGCAACTTCTGCCCCGAGTGCGGCGAGAAGAAGCCCGAGGCGAAGCCCGAAGGATGGACCTGCCCGAAGTGCGGAGCCGTCAACAAGGGCAAATTCTGCACCCAGTGCGGTGAGAAGAAGCCTGCCGACGCTCCACTCTACAAGTGCGACAAGTGCGGATGGGAGCCCGAGGATCCGAAGAACCCGCCTAAGTTCTGCCCGCAGTGCGGCGACAGGTTCGACGAAAAAGACATCAAATGACAAAAAGGAGAAGATAACATGTCTTTCCTCAGCAAAAACAAACAGGCCGAAGAGACAAAGGCCCGGACCGCCGCGGATTTTGCCGCGATCGAAAAAGAGACCTTCGTTTTCGAGGAGTTCCCCACGACTCTCGAGGCTCTGAAGGCGAGACCCGAAGCCGCTCTCACCGATCCCTTCGCCGCCGCCGCCCTGACGGTCGCAGCCCTCTGCGTATACGCAGAGGACAGGGATACCGGCATAGAGATGCTCAACTTCCTCAAGGGGCCGACGAAGCTCTCGGTCTTCGATCAGCAGTTTCTGAAGGACCGGTTTGCCGACAAGGATTATGTTCCGGCGTCATATTTTGACGGAACTTCTCCCGACAACGACTACACTCCCTCCGAGCCCTATTCGATCACGGTCTGCTCATCGAAGTACAGCCTGGCCGCAGACGGCTACATCACTCTCTTTGTGAAGTCTTCGGGTGCTGATACCCAGCGTCAGATCGTGCTTCGCAACAAACCCTCCTCCGGACAGTGGTTCGTATGGAATTACAGCGGCATCCTGAGCGACATCAGAACGCCGGTCAAGGATAATCCCTGGGCCTGAGTCCGGGAGTATCTGACCGTATCTTCAGGGACGCCTTCCGGCGCCCCTGAAGATACATGTCTTTTTATGCGGGAAATGAATTATACAATCGGAATCGATTTCGGAACTCTTTCGGGACGCGCTGTCCTGGTGTCGGTAGAGGACGGATCCGAGATCGCGTCGGCGGTCTGCGACTACCCTCACGGGGTGATTGACAGGATACTTCCGTCAAGCGGAGAGGAGCTGCCCCCGGCGTGGGCGCTTCAGGATCCCGCGGATTATCTCCTCGTCCTCGGCAGAGTGATCAGGGAGGTCAGGGAAAAAGCCGGAGTCCGGGCGGAGGACGTCATCGGACTGTCGGTGGATTTTACCTGCTGTACCGTTATGCCGATATACTCTGACGGCACCCCTCTCTGTTTTACCGAAAAATGGAAAAATGAAAAAAACGCCTGGTGCAAGCTCTGGAAGCATCACGCCGCTCAGGGCTACGCGGACAGGCTCAATGACATATACCTTGAGAGCGGTCTTGACTGGCTCTCCCATCTCGGAGGGAAGGCCTCCGGCGAATGGATGCTTCCCAAGATCTGGGAGACGCTCGACACTGCCCGGGGAGTATTCAGGGACTGCGATCTCTTCATCGAGGCCGGCGACTGGATCGTTATGCAGCTGACGGGGAAGCTTACCAGGAACTATATGATGGCTTCCTTCAAGTCCTTCTACCGGCCGGAACAGGGATATCCCTCCGACAGCTTTCTTGAGAAGTGCGACCCCGAACTCAGAGGACTCTATTCCGGAAAGCTCAGCGGCAGGGTGCTGCCCTGCGGCTCGCTTGCAGGAAGGGTGACCCCGGAGGCGGCGGAGCGGTTCGGCCTCGCTCCCGGGACCGCGGTCTCCCCGGCTATTCCCGACGCGCATGTCGGCGCCTTCTCGCTCGGCATATCCGAGCCCGGCGACATGTTCGGGATCATGGGCACGTCAAACTGTTATTTCCTGCTTTCAGACGAAAGAAAGACGGTCCCCGGGATCTGCGGGTGCGTGGAGAACGGGCTGATACCCGGATTTTTCGGCTACGAGGCCGGGCTCTGCTGCGTCGGAGATCATTTTTCCTGGGCGGCGAACTGCCTGACCCCGCCCGAATACGCCGCCGAAGCCGGGGAAAAGGGCCTGTCTCCTTTGAAGCTTCTCATCTCGAAGGCGGCAGAAAAACGTCCCGGCGAGACCGGACTTGTCGCGCTCGACTGGTGGAACGGCAACCGGAACATACTCGGCAACGGGCTGCTCTCGGGGATGATCGTCGGAATGACGCTCAGGACGGCTCCCGAGGATATAATGCGCGCCCTTATCGAGGCCACCGCTTTCGGGACCAGAGTGATCTTTGACAATTTCCGCGAGCACGGACTTGAGATCGGAAGATTCACCGCCGCGGGCGGAATAGCCCGCAAGGATCCCTTCACCGTCCAGCTTTACGCCGACGTGCTGAAGCTGCCGATCGCCGTCACATCGACCTCTCAGGCCCCCGCGCTCGGATGCGCGATACAGGCCGCCGCCTCTGCGGGAGCCGGAGCGGGCGGATATTCCTCGATCGCAGAGGCGATAGAGAGGATGCACGCGAAACCCGACAAAGTCTATTATCCCGACGAAGAAGCCTCGAAGGTCTACGATCTTCTCTATGAGGAATACAAAAAACTGCACGACCTGTTCGGAAGAGGCGGCAGCGACGTGATGTTCAGACTCAGATCGATCGCCGCCGGGGAGGTCTGAATTTGGTCAGGATCGATTCTGTCGAAAAGGGCTCAAAGGCGGCAAGACGATTCATAAAGCCGGGGGACATCCTGGTCTCGGTGAACGGCTTTGAGATCGACGACGTCCTCGACTACCGCTTCAGGATGGTCGCCGAAAGGATCGTCCTGGTCACCGAGCGTGGCGGAAAGAGAAGAAGGATAAGAATAAGGAAGCCCGAGGAGGAGACTGACATAGGTCTCGGCTTCGAGTCTCCTCTCATGGACGGCAAGCACAGCTGCCGGAACAGGTGCATTTTCTGCTTCATCGATCAGAACCCCGGGGGGATGCGCGAATCGGTCTATTTCAAGGACGACGATTCCCGGCTTTCCTTCCTTCACGGCAACTATATAACCATGACGAATCTGTCGGAGCATGAGATCGACAGGATAATTGAGATGCACATCTCCCCGGTCAACGTCTCGGTGCACACCACCAACCCCGAACTGAGATGCCGGATGATGAACAACCGGTTTGCCGGCGAGACTCTCGCATATTTGCGCAGATTCGCCGACGCCGGCATCAGGATCTGCGCGCAGATCGTCCTCTGCCGGGGGATAAACGACGGTGCCGAGCTCGACAGGACGATGAGCGATCTGACCTCCTACCTTCCGGCTCTCGACAGCGTCTCGATAGTTCCCGCCGGTCTTACGAAGCACAGGGACGGACTCTATCCGCTCTCGCCCTACTCGAAGGAGGAGGCGGCCTCGATAATCGCCCAGGTGAACGCTTTCGGAGACTCATGCCTTGAGAAATACGGGAGCAGGGTCTTTTACGCCGCCGACGAGCTCTACGTCAAGGCGGGGATCCCGCTTCCCGACGAGGATTTTTACGGGGATTTCTCCCAGCTCGAGGACGGGATCGGGATGCTCACCCTCTTCAGGGCGGAGGCTCTCCGCGAGAT
>ONVJ01000130.1 GCA_900321265.1 uncultured Eubacteriales bacterium | reverse complement strand
TTTGCCGTCGCCACCGGTCAGGCGGAGAGAGCTACGGCTCTCGCGCTCTCGCTTGGGAACCTCGAGCTCTGCGGATTCCACTGCCATGTCGGATCGCAGCTCTTCGACGCCTCGGTCCAGACTCAGACGGCGCGGATCATGACCTCCTTCGCCGCCGATATGAAGGACAGATTCGGATATGAGGCCGGGATCCTCGATCTGGGCGGCGGCTTCGGCGTCAGATATACCGCCGACCAGCCCTCGCCCGACGCCGCCGCCGTCATAGCCGACATCGCCTCTGCCGTCAGGTCGACCGCGGCGGAGCGCGGACTTGCGCTTCCGCGTATCTTCATCGAGCCGGGACGTTCGGTCGTCGCCGACGCGGGGATGATGATCTACACCGTAGGTTCGGTAAAGCGGATACCCGGATACAAGGCATACGTTTCGGTCGACGGCGGAATGACCGACAACCCGAGATACGCGCTCTACAGGTCCCCATATACCTTCTATCTCGCCTCCCGCGCGTCTGAGGCCGGGGAAGAGAACTTCACCGTCGCCGGAAGATGCTGCGAGAGCGGCGACCTTCTCGGTGAGAACATCCCGCTGCCTTCCGACATCAGGCGCGGCGACCTGCTCGCCTGCGCGACGGCCGGCGCCTATCAGTTCGCCATGTCATCAAACTACAACAGGGTCCCACGCCCGCCGGTGGTCATGATCAGCGGCGGTATAGACCGTCTTGCCGTCAGAGGCCAGAGCCCCGAGGACACCGCCCTTTGGGATGTGTAAAGACGTCTTCTGAGATCCGCAATATAATTCTCCCCGGAAGCGAATGAACTTCCGGGGAGAAAAATGTTAAATAGCGGTCAGTCTATAAGCGTATATCCCTTGTCCCTGAGGAGGGCTTCCGCCGCGGCGGTGTCCTTCACGCGCATGACGACGTCGGCGAAGTCTTTGTTCTCGCCTATGAAGGCGTACATGTACTCCACGTCGAAGCCGGCTTCGGTCAGGAGCGAGAGGGGAGCCGAGAGGCCACCCGGACGGTCGTCGACCCTCAGGCCGAGCACGTGATTGATCTTCGCGCTCCTGCCGGTCGCCCTGACCGTCTCGTAAGCCTTGTCGGTATCGGATACGATGAGTCTCAGGATGCCGTAATCGGGCGTTTCAGCCAGCGAGAGCGCCCTGATGTCGATCCCGGCGGATGCGAGCGCCGAGCAGATCTCGGCGAGCATCCCGTGTCTGTTTTCAATAAAAACCGAAAGCTGTTTTACTGCCATTTTTCTTCCTTTCCTGTTCCGATTCCGCGGTCAGTCGGTCAGCTTGCGCAGGTCGATGACCCGCTTTGCCTTGCCTTCCGACCTGGCGATCGATCTCGGGTTCACAAGGGTGATCTTCGGGCCGATGCCGAGCAGGCTCCGCATAGCCTCGGTGATCTTCTTCTCGCGGGCCGCGAGTGCGGCGACCGAGTCGTCGAAGTTCTCGTCGCTGATCTCGACCCTGACCTCGAAGGTGTCAAGGTTGTTGACTCTGTCGACGATGATCTGGTAGTTCGGCGCGTAGCCGAGGTTGATGAGCACTGTCTCGATCTGTGACGGGAAGACGTTGACTCCCCGGATGATGAGCATGTCGTCGGTCCTTCCGCGGGGCTTCGACATCCTGGCGAAGGTCCGTCCGCAGGCGCAGGGCTCGCGGGTGATCATGCCGATGTCGCGGGTGCGGTATCTGATGACGGGGAAGGCCTCCTTGGTGAGCGAGGTGTAGACGATCTCGCCGTATTCGCCGTCGGGGACCGGCTCGCAGGTGTCGGGATCGATGATCTCGACGATGAAGTGGTCCTCGTTCACGTGCATCCCCTTCTGGCAGGAGCACTCGTAGGAGACGCCGGGGCCCATGACCTCGGTCAGGCCGTAGATGTCGTAGGCTTTGATGTGAAGCTTCGCTTCGATCTGGCGCCTCATTTCCTCGGTCCAGGGCTCGGCTCCGAAGATGCCGGCTCTGAGCTTGAGATCGCCGACTATCCCCGCCGCCTCGGCCGACTCTGCCAGATACATGGCGTAGGAGGGCGTGCAGCAGATGGCGGTCGCTCCGAAATCCTTGAGGACGGTCAGCTGTCTCGCGGTGTTCCCTGTGGATATCGGGATGACGGTGGTACCCACCAGCTGGGCTCCGTCGTGAAGCCCGAGACCGCCGGTGAAGAGGCCGTATCCGAAGGCGACCTGCATGAAGTCGTCCTTTCCGATGCCCGCGGCTGTCAGCTGTCTCGCGATCAGGTTGGCCCATACCGAAAGATCGTTGGCGGTATAGCCGACGACGATCTGCTTGCCCGTCGTTCCCGAGGAGGCGTGAAGTCTCACGACGTCCTTCATGTCGACGGCGAACATTCCGTAGGGGTAGGTGTCGCGCAGATCCTGCTTGACGGTGAAGGGAAGTCTCCTTATGTCGTCAAGCGTTTTTATATCTTCAGGTCTTACTCCGGTGCTGTCCATTCTTTCGCGGTAGATCGGGACTTTTGCGTATTCCCGCTCGACCGTCTCCTTCAGCCTTTTCAGCTGAAGCGCTTCGATTTCGGCTCTCGGGGCTGTTTCCAGCTCCTTCTGCCAGTACTGTTCTGCCATAGGTTCTTATGTCCACCTTCCTTTTCGGATTATTGTGTTTCAGAGTGAGTATCCCGCTTCGAAGGCGCGGAGATTGATATCGGTGAATTTAGGAGCGACCGATTCTCTGATGGTATCGGTCCAGACATCCCTTTCGATCCCGAGGTATCTGGCGAGCCGCCCCATGAGGACGATGTTCACCGCCTTCGCGGATCCCGCCGCCACGGCGGGGGAGAGGGCGTCGAAAGCGTCGATGTCGAGACCGTCGCCCTTCAGCTTCTCAAGGATATCCGCCGGGTAGACCGCGGCGCCGGAGGTCACCGGCATCGGATCTATCTGCTGGGTGTTGGTTATTATCTTTCCGCCCTTCTTCAGGCAGTGGGCCCATCTGGCGGCCTCAAGTTTCTCGAATGAGACTATATAGTCCGCCTCTCCCGCCTCGATCACCGGCGAGAAGACCTTTTTTCCGTATTTTACGTATGTCGTGACCGATCCGCCGCGCTGGCTCATGCCGTGCAGCTCGGATACCTTGACGTCGTATCCGCGGCCGACGAGTATCCTTCCGAGTATCTTGCTTGCGAGCAGAGTGCCCTGTCCGCCGACTCCGACGATCAGTATGCTGACCGTACCGTTTGCATTGTTTTCAGTCATTTTTCCGTCCTCCTGTCCGCTCATGCCTTCTTAATCGCGCCGAACCGGCAGAGCTGCGCGCAGACGCCGCATCCGGTGCAGAGCGTCGAATCGACCGTCGCCCTGCCTTCTCTCATCGAGATCGACGGGCAGCCCAGTCTCATGCAGGCGCGGCATCCCCGGCAGGCGTCGGGATCGATCTTGACGGGGGGATTTGTCTTAACGTATTTGAGGAGCACGCAGGGGCGTCTCGATATGATGACCGAGGGCTCGTCCGCCGCCAGTTCCTCCTTCACTGCCGCGTCGCAGGCGGCAAGATCATAAGGGTCGACGACCCGCACGCGGCGGATGCCGAGCGAGCGGCAGAGCGATTCGAGATCGATCTTGGTCGCGGGATCGCCCTTTATGTTGTATCCGGTCGTCGGATTCTGCTGATGTCCGGTCATTCCGGTTATCGAGTTGTCGAGAATGATGACAGTCGCCTTGGTGCCGTTGTAGGCTATGTTGCAGAGCCCGGTCATGCCCGAGTGCATGAAGGTCGAGTCGCCGATGACGGCGACGGTGTGCGACGCCGCTTCGGGATCGGCCTTGAGGAATCCGTGGATGCCGGATACCGACGCGCCCATGCAGAGCACCGAGTCGAGGGCGTTCAGCGGCTGCTGAGCCCCGAGGGTGTAGCAGCCGATGTCACCGAGGACGGTCAGCCTGTTCTTCGCAAGTGTGTAGAAGAGTCCTCTGTGAGGGCAGCCCGAGCACATGACCGGAGGCCTTACCGGGACCTTTTCGGGGGAGTTCGCCGGAACTTCCAGTCCGAGCGCGGCGGCGATGAGCTGCTGCGAATACTCGCCGACGGCGGGGAAGAGGGAATGGCCCTCTACACTGAGCCCGAGAGTTTTGCAGTGGCGCTCGATCACCGGATCAAGTTCCTCGACGACGACGAGACGGTCGACCGACGCGGCGAAATCCGTGATCTTCTTTGAGGGCAGAGGATTCTGCATGCCTATCTTCAGGATCTTCGCGCTGTCGCCCAGCGCCTCCTTGACATACTGGTAGCAGATCCCCGAGGTGATGACGCCGAGCTTCGACGATCCGTCGCCTTCGTCGACGAAGTTGAGCGGAGTCGTCTCGGCAAGCTCGGCGAGGGCCGCCGTCCTGGCTTCGACGATCGGGTGCTTTGCCTTGGCGTATGCCGGCATCATGATGTATTTTGAGGGCTTTTTCTCATAGGGGATGCGGGCGGGGAGGACTCTTTCGGAGGTCTCGACGACGCTCTGGGAGTGAGCCGTCCGCGTGCAGATCCTGAAGATGACGGGGGTATCGTATTTCTCCGAGAGCTCGAAGGCGTATTTTACGAACGAGAGCGCCTCGGCGGAATCAGACGGTTCGACCATCGGCACCTTCGCGGCGATCGCGTAGTTGCGGGAGTCCTGCTCGTTCTGAGAGGAGTGCATCGCGGGGTCGTCGGCGACGAAGATGACAAGGCCGCCGGTGACGCCGGTGTATGAGAGGGTGAAGAGGGGGTCGGCGGCGACGTTCAGTCCGACGTGCTTCATCGCGCAGGCCGATCTTACTCCGGCGAGCGACGCGCCGTATGCCGTTTCGAGAGCCACCTTTTCGTTGGGTGCCCACTCGCAGTTTATCTCATCGTATTTGGCCGCGAATTCGGTTATCTCGGTCGAAGGCGTCCCGGGGTAGGAGGAGACGACCGAACATCCGGCCTCGTAGAGTCCCCTGGCCGCAGCTTCGTTTCCAAGCATCAGTTTCTTCATGTTTTATCAAGCTCCGGAGATTAAAGTAATAATAGCTTATTATACAACAAAAAGCAGAAAAATGCAAGAAAAATCTTTATATTCGGAAACAATCCGCATTTTTGAAAAAACAAGGGTTTTTATTCATGCACCGATGAATAAAAACCACGCCGAAGGGCGGTTCTCATAAGGATGATTGAGAAC
>ONVJ01000129.1 GCA_900321265.1 uncultured Eubacteriales bacterium | reverse complement strand
TGCCGATCGACCGGTCATAAGCGAAAACCGCAGTATTTCTGAAGCAGCCCCTGGAGCGCTAATATAAAGGATACCGTATACGAAACAGACCCCCGGTTCCGATATACCTGCCGGGAAGCGCAAAACGGCGCCGAAACCCGTGTGACTCTTCTGTTATTTGCGCAAAATTTGCATTTTGCGCAATCAATAGTCACACTCAGAAATCGGCTTGCTCTTCCCGTCTGTTGCTTCGGCCGCGACTTCAGCTGCCGCTTCTGAACGGGATCACGGCGTCGATCACTGCCTCTCCCTCCCTGACCGAAACGGCAAACAGTTCTTTCTTGACACCGTCGCTCCCCATGTCGTCCCGGAAGGTCCCGTTGTTCATCCTTATCTTGTACTCTACCCAGTAGCAGTATGATTCGGAGGAAGCCGGAAGATCGCTCACCTTTGACTGGGTATCCGTCGTTATCAGGATATCATAGAGCTTCTGAGGCGCGATCCTTTCCCTCTGCTTTCCGCCGTTGTCGAAATACCAGTCCGACAGACATCCGTTGAGTTCTTCCGCGTCACCGGCAATCGCCGCTTCAAGATATCTTGTGATCGTCCTGACGGTGTCACGGTAGACGTCCGAGACCTCTTCAAGCGTCTCGGGATCATATGAAGTCCTGAATCCGTTTGAAGAGTCCTCAAAATAGAAATTCCGGTCAAGTCCCATATAAACTCTGTCCTGCGTAATGTCTTCGGTATAATTCGGCGTATGGAATTTGATTCCTTTCACGGCTTTCGAGGCTTCGTCATCCTGCTTTTTCTGTTTTATTACCGATGAAATTGCAGTGATCCCGTAATAAAGCACTACGAAGGCCAGAAGACAGGCGGCGACCGTGATAATTATCCTTTTTTTTCGGCTTTTCGCCTCGTCCGCGCTTCTTTTTTCCGACTTTTTTTCGCTTTCGGTGCCGTTGTCGGCAGCAGGGGCCTTGTCTTCCCGGACGTTGTCTTCGGCGGCCGCTGCCGGTCTTGCCTCTTCCCTGCTTTCCGGGATGCTCTCTTTATCCAGTTTTACCGTGTATTTTTTTATTTTCTTTGACATTTTTTCCTCCGATTCCTTCAGACGCGCCCGGTCATTAAAGCAACTGTTCGTAAACACACAAACTGTGTCCGCAGGCTCAACCATTTACTTTAATAGATTTATTATATATTATTTTTTGTTATTTTGCAATAAAAAAATCACTTTATACCAAGTTTTAAAAAATGATTTATATCAGCATTATGCCCTGGACTGTTAAATGAGTTGCTTTTGGCTTGCTTTGTCACCACGGCGGAGATTTGTCAAGTCCTGATTTCTGTGAAAAATCAAAACCTCCCGGTTGATATGCTCAATCCCCTTTTATGGGATTATGATCAGCTTTATCGGTTTGCGACCTGGACTGACCGTTAGGCTTGGCAAATGAGTAAGCTATCGGTTCGATATCACGAAACAGTATGGAACGAAGGAAGTATAACATTTTTTTGCACGACGATCTTATTTTGCAGATTATGATACTGTTTTTCTCAAATAATTTCTCCTTCCTTTCAAAAAAATAACTGCTTCAGACAATTATCCGCTATAAGCATTTTGTTATTGATTTTTCCCGGGTTTTATGATATAATACTTTAGTTATATTATAAAGGGTAATTTGGCCGTTGTGTTTTCGGACATCTTCCCTTCTCACCTACTCTTTTCTTTCTGGAGCAGTCATGACCGACGATATCAACAATCAAGAAATTAACGGTTTAAAATCCGGCTCGGACGAACGCCGTCCCACCCTCGCGGAAAACATCTGCGATCTCTTTGAGACTGTCGCGATCTCGCTGGCTGTGGTCTTCATCCTCTTCTGTTTTGTCTTCAGGATCTGTATTGTGGACGGAAGATCAATGGTCAATACACTTCAGGACGGTGAGAAACTGCTTGTTTCCGAACTCGATCTTTTCGGCGATATTTCAAGAGGCAATATCGTAGTTTTCCATGAGACAGATTATTTCAAAGAGCCGCTTGTAAAACGCGTGATCGCCCTTGAGGGTGAATGGATCGATATCGAAAAGCTCTCCGACGGGACTCTGAAAGTCACGGTCTACGACAAAAACATGGAAAATCCCGTCGTACTGGATGAGCCCTACGCCTATTACGCGACCGGCCCCGGATACGCCTCATACAGCGACTATCCGAAGCAGGTCCCGGAGGGACACGTTTTCGTCATGGGAGACAACCGGAACAACTCGAGCGACAGCCGTTCAACACTTGTGGGAATGGTCGATGAAAGACGAATCCTCGGCAAGGTGGTGCTGAGGCTGCTTCCTCTGGGCCGTTTCGGTATCGTCAAATAAGATGCCGACCGAAATAATTCAGTGGTTCCCCGGCCATATGGCCAGGACCCGGAGGCTTATCGGCGAGAATCTCAAAGCCGTTGACGCGGTATTTGAACTGAGAGACGCAAGACTGCCTCTCTCCTCCGCAAATCCCGAGATCGACCGTCTTACCGAAGGTAAGCCGCGGCTTCTGCTCTTAAACAAATCATCCCTTTGCGACCCTTCAACGCTTGACGCCTGGACTTCCCGTCTTTCTTCCGACGGCAACCTCTGCATAGCCACCGACTGCAAGACCGGCGAGGGCATAAAATCGATCCCCGCCGCCCTCCGCGAGCTCTGCAGCGACAGGATAAAAAAGTATGAGGACAAAGGAATGAAGGGCCGGAAGCTGAAGGTGATGGTCCTCGGGATCCCCAACGTCGGGAAATCGACGCTGATCAACCGTCTTTCGGGAGGAAACCGTGCAAAGACGGAGGACCGTCCGGGCGTTACGAAGGAGGTCAGCTGGTACCCGACCGGCCTCGGTTTCGATTTGATGGATTTCCCGGGGCTTCTCTGGCCGAGATTCGACAGCCGCGAGACAGCCGAAAACCTGGCTATCTCAGGAGCAATAAAGGACGAGATCTTCGATAACGAGACGGTCGCCGTCGCCCTCATGAGGAAGCTGCGGCTCTTCTACCCCGCTCTGCTCAAGGCAAGATACAAACTCGGCGACGATATCGATCTTGATGATACCGGCCTTTCGGATTACGATCTTTTTATCGCCGCTGCAAAAAAACGCGGTATGCTCCTCCGGGGCGGAGAGGCCGATACCGAAAGGTTTGCCGACGCGCTGCTTGATGATTTCAGGAGCTGCAGGATCGGCAGAATAACGCTGGACAGATTCTGAACGAAATGCTTGAGTATATTTACGAATCAAAAGCGCATGCCGAAGGCTACGCGACGGTTTGCGGAATCGACGAGGCGGGCCGGGGCCCGCTCTGCGGACCGGTCGTCGCTGCTGCATGCATACTTCCCCCGGGACTCGTCATAGAAAAACTCAACGATTCGAAGAAACTCTCCCCGAAGCGCCGGGACGAGCTTTTCGACATAATCAAAGAGAATGCTCTGTCCTTTTCTGTCGCCTCTGCCTCTGTGGAAGAGATCGACGGACTGAACATACTTGAAGCTACACTTCTCGCCATGAGGCGGGCGGTCGCGGGACTGACGGTGAAGCCCGATTATCTCCTCGTCGACGGCAACGTCTTTCGTGGTTTCGGGATCAAGGGTGAGTCGGTCGTTTCTGGCGACGCGCTGTCTCCCTCGATTGCCGCCGCTTCGATCCTCGCCAAGGTGACGAGAGACAGGATGTGCTCAGAACTCGACGAAAAGTTTCCCGGATACGGCATAGCGAAAAACAAAGGCTACGGGACGAAGGATCACATCGAAGCTCTCTTCAGACTTGGGCCTTCTCCCTGCCACAGAAAAAAATTCATCCGGTTTCTGAATGAAGACCGGTAGGATACGGATGAAGTTCAGAGATAAAAAACCCGACCGCTCAGCGCTTTCGCTCTCCAGAACTCTCCCTCCCGA
>ONVJ01000261.1 GCA_900321265.1 uncultured Eubacteriales bacterium | reverse complement strand
GATCAACAGGCTGCTCGGAGTCATCGGAAAGAGCAGCTATATCAGGGTCAGGGTCATGCAGACCAAATACCCGCAGGGCGACGAGAGACAGCTCATCTACGCCCTGACCGGCAGGGAGGTGCCGGCGGGCAAGCTCCCCGTCGACGTCGGCTGCGTCGTATTCAACGCCGAGACCTGCGCCGTCATCTACCGGGCCTTCGCCTACGGACTGCCGCTCATCGAGCGCTGCATAACCGTCGACGGCGACTGCGTCGCCGAGCCGAAGAACCTCCTTGTCCCGCTGGGGACCTCATACAGGACGCTTATAGACTACTGCGGGGGACTTGTGAAGTCTCCATACAAGATAATCAACGGCGGACCGATGATGGGCGCCGCCAGGTGGGAGCTCGACGCGCCGGTCACCAAGGGGACCTCGGCGATACTGGTCTTCTCCGAGAGTTTTGCCCGCATGAGAGACACCTCTGCCTGCATAAGGTGCGGGCGCTGCGTAAAGAACTGCCCGATGCACCTGATGCCGATATATCTCGCCCAGTATTCGGTAGCCAGAAGATACGATGATGCCGAGAAAAACGGCGTGATGAGCTGCGTCGAGTGCGGCACCTGCTCCTACAACTGCCCGGGCAATGTGCAGATAGTTCAGTATATCAGAGTAGCCAAGGGAGCCATCAGGGCTAGAAAGGCCGTGAAATGAGCGAAGACAACAGACAGACGAGCGGCGGTGCGCAGGGCCTTCCCGCCGCGGAGACCGGTGGCGGAAGCAAGGCCGGGGTCAAGATCCCCGAGCTGCTGACCGTTTCGCCTCCACCGCATATAAAACACACCGATACGACCGCGTCGATAATGCTCGACGTCATAATAGCGCTGCTCCCGGCGGCTGCCTGGGGAGTCTACGTGTTCGGTCCGAGGGCGCTGGCGATCATGCTCATATCGACGGGATCGGCGGTGCTCTTTGAATTCCTGTCAAGACTCGTCTTCCGCAAAAAATGCTCTGTCGGCGATCTTTCGGCGGTCGTAACCGGGCTTCTGCTGGGGATGAACCTCCCGTCGTCGGTGTCATACTGGATCCCCGTCGTCGGAGCCTTCTTTGCGATAGTTATCGTCAAGCAGCTCTTCGGCGGGATAGGGAAGAACTTCCTGAACCCTGCGCTCGCCGGGCGCGCCTTCCTCTTCGCCTGGCCTAAGGAGATGACATCATTCCCCGAGGTATTTGAAAGGCTTGACTGGAAGACGGTCAGCTTCGCGCAGGAGCTCGACTCGATCGCGACCGCGACTCCGCTGGCCTCGCTCAAGGCGGGAGAGGTCCCGCAGGTGTCCACCCTCGATCTCTTCCTCGGAAAGTGCGGAGGATCGATCGGCGAGGTGTCCGCGGCGCTTCTTCTGCTCGGCGGGATATACCTGCTGCTCAGGAAGGTCATTACCTGGCACATCCCGGTCTCATTCATCTGTACCGTCGCCCTTCTCACCGCCCTCTTTCCCGCGGGCGGAGGGATGCTTAAATCGATGACGTCGGAGCTGCTGTCGGGCGGTCTCATGCTCGGAGCGATATTCATGGCGACAGATTACAGCACATCTCCGGTGACCGGGAAGGGAAGGCTCATCTTCGGCGCCGGATGCGGAGCGGTGACCGTCTTTATCAGGTATTTCGGCGGATACAACGAGGGAGTCTCGTTCGCCATTCTGATAATGAACATGCTCGTTTACTATATCGACAGATTAACAAGGCCCAGGGTCTTCGGGACGGGCGGAAGAAATACGACCGAAGGGGAAAAGGAGAAAGCGGCGAAATGAAAGAATATCTCAAGCCAGTGATCTCCCTTACTCTCATATGTCTTCTTACCGGACTTATCATTTCGGGCGTCAATCTCCTTACCTCGGCGCGGATAGACGAAAACCTCGACGCCGCCGAGAGGCGCGCGGTCTCCGAAGTCTTCGGAGACGACATAGTCTATACCGCGATCGATGAAGTCCCGGATAACGTCAACGGCATCTACAAAGTCAGCGATAATTCCGGCGGGCTCGCCGGCTACTGCGTGTCGGTGTCCCCCAACGGATTCGGGGGCAATATCGACATGGTGGTCGGCATCGATCCGTCGGGAAAGATCATCGGAGTGGCGATAACCGCGCTGTCCGAGACTCCGGGTCTCGGGAGCCGCGTCGCCGACAGTGAATATCTCGCGGGATACTCGGGACTCGGCGGAACGCCGGCGCTCGGACGTGACATCGACGCCATATCCGGAGCGACGATCAGCTCGAGATCGGTGCTGAGCGGCGTGAACCGGGCTCTCGAAGCCGTCAGGTCGGCGGGACTGGTCACAGAGGAGGGGTGAGGGGACTGATGAGAACAGAAATCGATTCCTCCGGAAAAACCGTGCGGGAAGGGAAGATCACCCTGTCCGGGCTCGGCGCACAGTTCAAAGCCGGGATCCTGACCGAAAATCCGATCTTCGTCCAGCTGCTCGGGATGTGCCCGACTCTGGCAACCACGACCTCGGTAAAGAACGCGGTGGGTATGGGACTCGCGGCAACGGCGGTCCTGATCTGCTCAAACACGCTCATCTCGCTGCTTAGGAAATTCATTCCGAGACAGGTCAGGATAGCGGCCTATATCGTGATCATCTCAGGCTTCGTTACCGCGGTCGAGATGCTGATGAAGGCATACTTCTACGATCTTTACAGGTCGCTGGGACTTTTCATTCCCCTTATCGTCGTAAACTGCATCATCCTCGCGCGGGCCGAGGCCTTCGCGTCGCGCAACCGGGTGCTGCCGTCGGCGGTCGACGGCCTTGCGACCGGGCTTGGATTTTTCTTCGCGCTGGTGCTGATCGCGTCGGTAAGAGAGATCATAGGCGCCGGGACCTTCTGGGGGATCCCCGTCTTCGGAGAGAAATACAGTCCGGCGATAATCTTCGTGCTCCCGGCAGGCGCATTCTTCACATTATCCTTTATTATCGCCGCCGTCCAGAAGGTTCGCAACATGATCGGCGACCGGAGACGGCATGAAAGGCTGTCGGATGTCGGAGACCCCTCCCTGATCCCGGCAAACATCGAATACTACAGCGTCGCGGACGCCGACATGAACGGCAGGGGGACGGTCTCTTCGGATTCCGACGAGAACGCCGAGCTGCAGCTTGATTTCTACCCGCCCGAGAGCGAATATGCCCAGACGGCAGGCGACGGAGACAAGAACAGCGCCGATTCGGATACCGCCGACTATCCCGACGCGGACTGGGGGATGCCGCTGTGAACTTTACCGAACTTTCATTCACCGACGTCCTGCTTCTCATGCTTGGCGCGGTGCTCACAGAGAATTTCATTTTTTCAAAATTCTACGGCTGCTGTCCCTTCCTCGGGGTTTCCGACAAGCCCGACAAGGCGGCGGGCATGGGCATGGCAGTCACCTTCGTCATGACGGTCTCGGGAGCGGCCACCTGGGCGGTATACTATCTCGTACTGCTGCCTCTGGGGCTGGGTTATCTTAAGACGGTCGCCTTCATCCTCGTCATCGCCGCGCTCGTGCAGGTGATCGAGATGTTCCTGCGCAGGTTCGTTCCCGCGCTCTACGGGTCGCTGGGAATCTATCTGCCGCTGATAACGACCAACTGCGCGGTGCTCGGCGCAGCACTTGTCAACATCCAGAAGGGATACGGGTTCATCCCGTCGGTCTGCTACGGCTTTGCCGCCGGGATAGGCTTCACTCTCGCGATCGTCATTTTCGCCGGAGTCAGGGCAAGGCTCGAGTTCGCCGATCCGCCGCGCGCCTTCAGGGGATTCCCGATGACGCTTCTGGCCGCCGGACTGCTCGCGATGATCTTTTCGGGCTTTTCGGGGATCAGCTTCTGACGGCGCCGGAGCGGGGAATACCCGGGATAAGGATTAAAGAATGGAAATATTTTTCAAGATACTGACGGCTGCCGGGATCTTTGCCGGCCTCGGGCTGCTGTTCGGGGCGCTTCTCGCCCTGGCCTCAAAGCTCTTTGCGGTGAAGAAGGATCCCCGGATCGACATGATCGCCGAGGCCCTTCCCGGCGCCAACTGCGGAGGCTGCGGCCGCAGCGGTTGCTCCGCCCTGGCGGCGGATATCGCGGCCGGGAAGGCGTCTCCCTCGTCATGTACGGTGGGCGGCGCACGGACGGCGGTAAAGATCGCAGAGATAATGGGCGTCGAGCCCGAGATCCCGATCCGCATGAGAGCGCAGGTCATGTGCTCTGGCACAAAGGATCTCGCTAAGAAGAAATATATCTACGCCGGCGCGGCCGACTGCATCGCCGCCGTCAGGATGGGCGGAGGGGACAAGCTCTGTCCCAACGGCTGCATCGGCCTCGGGACCTGTGTCGCGAGCTGCCGCTTCGGAGCCATATCGGTCATCAACGGGGTGTCGGTCGTCGACTACCGCAAGTGCGAGGGCTGCGGGACCTGCGTAAGGGCCTGTCCGAAACAGATAATCAGACTCATACCCTACGACAGCGCCCACTGGGTTGGATGCATGTCGGTCGAAAAGGGCCCCATAGTCAGGAAGCAGTGCGACGTAGGCTGCATCAGTTGCAGAAAATGCGAGAAGAACTGTCCCTCCGGCGCCATCAAGGTCGTCAATTTCGTGGCTTCCATCGATTACAACAAATGCACCGGCTGCGGGATCTGCGTCGACAACTGTCCGCGCAGGATAATCTGGTCCGCCAAGAGACAGAACGGCGAGCTCGTCATATCGAGGCTTCCCGACGAGACAGAAGCCGAGATCTGAGGGATCACCGGTCATTTCATAGAGGCGTCGCCTCACGGCGCAAATTTATGCGCGGGAATGAGAAGAACGCCTGAAGACATTTTCATCCGATCAACCGGAGGATCATGAAATGAGATTTTCATATATAAAGACAGCTTTAAGGACTGCGGCGGTGCTGCTGGCCGCGCTGACTCTGCTTTCCTCCTGCAGCGGAGGAGGCGCAGAGACCGATTCGACCGAGGAAGAGACCGGGACGTCTCCGGTCGAGACCGAAGCCGCGCGCGAGCCCTTCATGGTGATCGGCGCCGACGGAAAGTCCTGCACCGTGATACGCGCGGACGGCGCGGAAGACGAAGAGATCGCGCTCGCCGTAAAGGTCAGGGACAGACTCGAAAGCAAGACGGGGAAGCGGATCGACATCGGAAACGACTTTCTGATCCCCGGCCGGACTCATCCCGAAGACACCTGGGAGATAATCGTCGGAAAGACGAACTATACCGAATGCACAGAGCTGCTGTCGACTATGCGCTACAACGATTTCGCGGTCATAAGATCGGGGAGAAAGATCATAATCACCGGACAGTCTAACACGACGATATCAAAGGCGGTCACATGGTTCCTCTCGACCGGGCTTTCGGGTCTCAGACAGGAAGAGGACGGCTCCTTTACGCTTGAGTTTGACGATTACAGATTTGAGGGAGGATATAAAGTGAAAAGCCTTACCCTTAACGGACACAGCATTTCAGACTACCGTATCGTCTGGGGAAAGTCTGCCGGAAGAATAAGCGAGGCGGGAGCCGGCGCGGTGGCGTCGGTGCTCGCGCAGGCGACCGGATACCTGCTTCCCGTCGTTCCGGATACAGCGGCCGAGACTCCTCTCGAGATCCTCGTGGGGCCGACCTCAAGGCTTGAGAATATGAAATCGGATACGCTGTCCTTCGGCATATACATGTCGGGGGAGAAGCTCGTCATCGACTGCAACGGATCTGTCGCGGCGGACAGAGCGGTCCGCAAACTCTATACCGAAAAGATGGCGGAAGGCGGAGACATCGCCCTCGGGCCGGATATTTCGGTCTCCGGACGCTGGAGCTCGGATACCGCGACCCCGATCGACCCCGACGCCGACATCCGCGTCATGAGCTACAACATCCTGACCGAGAAATGGGGAGGGACTGATACCGCTCCGCGTGCGGAGATGCTGGGAGCGATGCTCGACGCCTATTCTCCAGACATCGTCGGGATCCAGGAGGTCTGCTCGATCTGGGTTAAATACCTGCCGGTCTACTGCCCGGGATACGCGCATGTCTGCCTCGTCAGACCCGACGGCGGCGAGAACTATTCGACAGTCCTCTATAAGAAGGACAAATACGAGCTCGTCGACAGCGGCGTCGTGATGTATTCGATGACCGCCAATCTGTTCTGCCGCAACATGGGCTGGGTCGTCCTCAGGGACAGGACTACCGGAAAGAATGTCGCTTTGATATCGACTCACTGGGACTTCGACAACGCCGAGAACAACCGTGAGGAGTACCGCCGCGTCCAGGCACGCGAGATAACCGCGAAGGTAAAGCAGATAGCCGAAAAATACGGGTGTCCCGTCTTTACGACCGGCGACTACAACGCCCGCCACGACAGCGCCTCGATCGATTATTTCCGCTCGATAAATGACATGTGGTGCTCGAAGTTCGACGCCGCGAAATATCTCAACGACTACGGTTCGGCATCCTCTCTCGGAACGCTGCCCTCCTCCGGAGGCGGAGTCATCGATTTTGTTTTCGGGACGAAGGACATAAAGCCGCTTGTGAACTTCATCGTCGTCGATTTTGACACGAAGGACATTTCTGATCACCATCCGGTGATACTTGACGCAAAGCTCCCCTGATGGCGGTAATCAGTGTAAACAGGCTCTGCCTTTCCTTCGGGCCGAAACAGATACTCGAAGATATATCCTTCTCGCTCGAGGCCGGCGACCGCCTGGGGATAGTCGGAGCCAACGGCTGCGGGAAGACATCTCTCCTGAAGCTCCTCCTCGGCGAGCTCGAACCCGATTCGGGCAGCGTCTATATCGCGAAGGACACCGATATCGGGACGCTGGGACAGAACGACGCCTTTGAGGGGGACGGCTCGACATCGGTGTCGGAGGCGATGTACGCCGGCTTTCCAGAGCTTCTCAGCGCCGAAGCAAGGCTTGCCGAACTGTCGCTCTGGCTCGAGCGCAACTCAGCCTCGCACGACACACCGGAATACCGCTCTGCGACCGCCGAGTTCAGCTCGCTGACCGACAGCTTCGCGCGGGGGGGCGGACACTGGTTTCGCTCGCGGTGCAGATCGATCCTGTCAAAGATGGGATTTTCTGAAGCCGACATGGAGCTTCCCGTGACGGCGCTCTCGGGCGGTCAGCGGACGAGGCTTGCGCTCTCGAGGCAGCTCTGCCGCGAGCCCGGAGTGCTGCTGCTCGACGAGCCGACCAACCATCTGGACATCGAGACGGTCGGCTGGCTTGAAAACTATCTTTCGGGTTATTCCGGCTGCCTTATCGCCGTCTCGCACGACAGATACTTTCTCGACCGCGTAACCAACAAAACGCTCATGATAGAGCACCGCAAAGGTAGAGTCTACAGGGGCGGATGGAGCGCCAGCGCCGCCGAGCGGCAGCGGGACCGAGAGATACAGGAGAGACATTATATCAACCAGCAGAAAGAGATAAAACGCCAGGAGGAGTATATCGAGCAGCAGCGCCGCTGGAACAGGGAGCGGAACATCATCGCCGCCGAAAGCCGTCAGAAGCTGCTGGACAAGCTTGTCCGGGAAACGGCCCCCGAGAAGGATGAGCGGACGGTCAGGATGAAGTTCATCCCCTCGCTCCCGAGCGGGAACGACGTCTTCACCGTGCGCGACCTCGGCTTTTCCTACGACCGGAAGAAGAACCTGTTCGAGGGGCTGTCATTTACGGTTAAGAAAGGCGAAAGGCTCTTTATCGTCGGACCGAACGGATGCGGAAAATCGACTCTCGTCAAGCTCCTCGCGGGGAAGCTGAAGCCCTCCGCAGGTGCGATCGACGAGGGAAGCAACCTCCGGGTCGGCTATTACGACCAGCAGAATCAGGGCCTCGGGGAGGACAAAACCGTCTTTTCGGTCCTGAAGACAAGCTATCCCGGTATGGCGGACAGCGAGCTCCGCGGGGTGCTCGGGACCTTTCTCTTCAGGGGAGACGATGTCTTCAAGGAGGTATCGGTGCTCAGCGGAGGCGAAAGGGCAAGGTTGACGCTGGCCAAGCTGATGCTCTCCGAGATGAACACATGTCTGCTTGACGAGCCCACCAACCATCTCGACATAGGCTCGCGCGAGGCCCTTGAGAATGCACTCGGGGAATTTGAGGGGACGCTCGTATGCGTATCCCACGACAGAAGCTTCATCAACTCGCTGGCGACCGTCATACTCGGCTTTTCGGCCGACGGAAGGATAATGAGGTTCCCGGTGTCGCTGCCCGGGCGGGGCTGGGACGAATGGTGCGAGGCCAAAAAAAGCGGGATGTTCGCGACCGAGGCGGGGATCGCGCGGGCGGACTGTAAGTCATCTGACGGGCAGTGCGCGGAAGCCGGCGAGCCTGCCGGCGCGCTGACGGCAAAGGACGCCTGGCTGAAGAAGAAGGACGGCATCCGCGAGGCCAGGAAGCGCGAAACCAGGCTTGCGAGGCTGACCGACGAAAAAAACAGGCTGGAGAGCCTGATCGACGGCCTGAACGCCGAGCTCTACGGCGACGCGGCTGCCGATTACGAAAGAGCCGCCGAGCTGTCGGAGAGGATAGCAAAGGCGGAGGATAGGCTGCTTGAGGTCTACGGAGAGCTAGAGGAGCTTCAGGATGACAGCCAATGATTCGATTTGAATTATTTTCAAAGATAATACGAGGTGAAAAATGAAAATCGGAGTTCTGACCACTCTCAACGCTTCGGTTGAGGACAATCTGAGGAAGGTGGCCGATCTTGGGATCGACAACTGCCAGCTCAAATGCTGGAACAGCGCCTGTCTGACGCCCGAGATGGCCGACAGGGCAGCGGAGGCGGCCGCGAAATACGGTGTGGAGATCACCGCTTTCTGGTGCGGCTGGGACGGGATGTCATACTGGAACTTCTACGAGGGCCCGCTGACGCTCGGCCTGGTCCCGAAGGAATACCGCGCCGAAAGGCTCGCCATGCTCGTGAAAGGAGCCGCGACCGCGAAGAGGATGGGGGTCACCGATGTCGTGACACATGTCGGATTCCTGCCCGAGAATCCGGCAACGACCGAGTATCAGGAGCTCGTGGCGGCGCTGAGATGGCTTGCGTCAAGGCTGAAGGCCTCCGGCCAGTACTTTCTCTTCGAGACCGGCCAGGAGACGCCGATAACTCTCCTGCGCACGATCACCGATATCGGGACAGACAATCTCGGGATCAACCTCGATCCGGCGAATCTGCTCATGTACGGCAAGGCAAATCCCGTCGACGCCCTTGACATCTTCGGAAAATACGTCCGCGGGATCCACGGCAAGGACGGCGAGTATCCGACCGACGGCAGGCATCTCGGAAGAGAGAAGCCTCTCGGAGAGGGCAGAGTCAACTATCCCGCCTTCATTGCCAAGCTGAAGGAAGTCGGATTTGACGGAGCGATCACCATCGAGCGTGAGATCTCGGGAGAAAAACAGATAGCCGACATCCTCTCGGCGAAGGCTATCCTGGAAAAACTGATCTGACTGTCCGCAGGGTCGCCCGGCGGCATGCCGGAAAAGAAACAAAATGAATAAGGATTCTATAAAGACAGAAAAAAAGCTCAACTCTCCGGGATCGATCGAGGGAAGGATTTCCGGGCTTTCCGAACTTCTCGGAGTGCAGGGAAGGATCGCCGGGATAGATTTCGGCGACGTACGAACCGGGATCGCGCTCTGCGAGGCATCGAGGGTGCTTGCGACCGGAGTCGCCGTGATAAGCCCCGGGGGGCTATACAAGACCGCGGCCGCGGCTGCGGAGATGCTGAAAGAGCTGGGCGCGTCGGCCGCGGTGGTCGGCCTTCCGGTGAATATGGACGGCAGCGAAGGACCGAGGGCCGACCGCTGCAGGAGGTTTGCCGAGGTGCTGAACGCGATGTCGGGACTGCCTGTCGCGATGTGCGACGAAAGACTCTCGACCGCCGCCGCAGCGAGATATCTCAACGAGACGGACACGAGAGGGAAGGAAAGAAAGCGCGTGATCGACGCGCTTTCCGCCGAGCTCATCCTACAGAGCGCTCTCGACAGGCTGAAGATAGAGATAGAGAGAGAGAGACAAAATGGCGCGGAAGAATGAAAAGCTTGAATGGAAACAGAACGGCAGCGAGCGGCTGCTTCACACCCCGATCCTCGACGTGAAATCGCTTGACGAGACATCGCCCGAGGGATACCGCGGAAAATATATCGCCTTTGACGCCCCAGACTGGACACTGGTCATTCCCGCTGTCAGAGATTCGGAGGGTGACGATTTCGTGATGGTCCGCCAGTGGAGACACGGACTGGGAGCCGTTACCTCCGAGTTTCCGGGAGGCGTAGGCGAACCCGGCGAGACTCCCGAGGAGACGGCGGCGAGGGAGCTTGAGGAGGAGACGGGGATAAGGGCGGGGAAGATCACCCTGCTCGGGAGCTGCAATCCCAATCCCGCGCTGTTTTCGAACAGGGTAAATTTCTGCCTGGCAGAGGAGCTTGATTTCGGAGGTACTCTCCACCCCGACACCGACGAGGTGATAACCTGCCTGAGAGTGAACAAGCAGGAGGTGCTCGATTCTTTCTGCAGCGGAGAATATCTTCACGCTCTCGCCGGAACGGCGCTCTGCCTCTATCTGAGATATATCGGAAGAAGAGCCGACTGATCTCCCGGCAGGTGAATCATGCCGGATTGGTATTGCATGATTTAATTTATTACCGTATTAATTTACGAAAGGAAGCGCGTTGACATCCGGACGGTCCCGTCCGTGCGAATCGTCAACGGCAAAAGAAGATGAAAACAGGAAAGAAACTCACCACGATTTTCAGACTGCCGGCTGTCCTGCTGGCGGTCCTGATCCTCTTCACCGCCGCGGCATGCGGAAACGCGGATACGCCGGCCGAGGATACGACGCTCCCCGAGGCGGTAACGACCGAGGAGGCAACTACAGTTGAGGAGACTTTGTACGCGGCTCCTCCGGTTAGGGACCTCGGAAATTACAAATTCAGGATCTTCTGTTCGGATAACGAGCTCTGGGTCCCAATGCATTTCAGTGAGGCGAAGGCGGAGACCGGCGAGATCATCAATGACGCCCTTTACCTCAGAGAGATGACAGTAGAGGACAAATACAACTGTACTCTGACCTTTACGATCAACGATTCCGCGAATACCCTCATCAGCACGAACGTCCTGTCGGGATCTGATATCTGCGACGGCATGTTCCTTCCCGCGGACGAGATAATGCCTATGGCTCTGAACGGCGTCGTCCTTGACTTCTCGGGGCTTGAGGGGCTTTCCCTCGATCAGCCCTGGTGGGATCAGCGCATTCAGAAGGAGTACAGGATAGGGACTCATCTGTTCACAGTCGACGGAGAGATCAACATCAGAGACGACCTCCGTACAATGGTCATCGTATACAACAAGGTCGTATATGACAACTACGGGTATAACGGGACCTACGGCACGCCCTATACCATGGTCAGCGAGGGCAAATGGAATCTGGACATGCTTCTGACTATGATCAACGGTATGACCGAGGACCCCCGCAACGACGCCGGAAGGTGGGGCATGCTGTCCGAGAACGCCGGGCCCTACACCTTCTTCCTGGGGACCGGACTTAAGACGGTTTCCAACGACGGCGGACAGGTCGCCGTCCATCTGCAGGATGAGACGGTGGCAAACGCGCTAGCGAAGGTCCTCGCACTCGCCGACAACCCCGACGTCATGATCTGCAACAACGGAACTCACTTTATCGGTGGTTCGGTGTGGAGCGATGTCTCCAATGTCTTCAAAGAAGGCCGGGCACTCTTCCGGTCAACCACGCTTTCTGCTGTCAACAGGCTTATAGATATGGTCGACGACTACGGGATACTTCCGATCCCGAACGCCGGCGATTCGAATGAATATCACTGCTACTGCGCCGGAAGCGAGAATTCCCCGCTCGCCATGCCGAGCAATCTTGAGGACAGAGACAAGGCTGCCGCGGTCGCTGAGGCGCTCGCCTACTATTCGCTTGTTTCGGACACCGAGAACATAGCCAGCCTTCACGAGGCCTTCTACGTTCTGATGGGAGACGCGAGGCTTGCCCGCAACTATGAGGACACTGCGATGCTCGACATCATTTTCTCCTCAAAGACCTTTGACATCGACGAAGTGAGCGAGATCACGGGATTTGAGAGCGCCTTTTACAATCTGGCCAAAAACGCTCAGCTGACCTCTCTCTCCTCGACGATCAAGAGCTATTCCAAGAAAGCCGAGAAAACGGTAGGAAGTTATTACGCGACGATCGAGGAGAAATACGGCAACTGATCTCCGCGAAGGCGGGACGCAGCCCTGACAGAATAAAAACAGATCCGCTCCTGCCCGGAAAACGGGCGGGAGCGGATCTGTTTTAAGTCAATTCGCAACCTGCGATTTGCGGTTTATCAATACATTCCTCCGCCGGCGTTCATCGCGGCGTTGGCTGCAGCGGCGGCTGCCGGGTCCTCTTTCTGGTTCGCGACGAGGCTCTCGGTGGTGAGGATCGTGGAAGCGATCGACGCCGCGTTCTGGAGAGCCGATCTTGTCACCTTGGTCGGGTCGACGATACCGGCGGACATCATATCCACGTAGGTCTCGTTGTAGGCGTCAAAGCCGTAGCCGAGCTTTCTGGAGGAGACGATCTTGTCCACGACGACTCCGCCGTCGAAGCCGGCGTTCTCGGCGATCTGACGTACCGGGGCCTCAAGGGCCTTGAGAACGATCCTGACGCCCGTCTTCTCGTCGCCTTCCACGCCCTTCAGGAGCTTTGCGACTTCGGGGATGACGTTTAGGTAGGCAACTCCGCCGCCGGCGACGATGCCCTCTTCAACGGCGGCCTTGGTCGCGTTGAGAGCGTCCTCGATGCGGAGCTTCTTTTCCTTCATCTCGACCTCGGTTGCGGCGCCGACCTTGATGACGGCGACTCCGCCGGCGAGCTTGGCGAGTCTTTCCTGAAGCTTCTCTCTGTCATAGGAAACGGTAGTGGTCTCAAGAGCCGATCTGATCTGTGCGACTCTCTCCCTGATCGCCTCGGCACTTCCGGCGCCGTCGACGATGATGGTGTTCTCCTTGGTGACCTTGACCTGACGCGCGCGGCCGAGATCCGAGATCTGGGTGTCCTTGAGCTCGAGGCCGAGCTCGGAGGTGATGACCTGTCCGCCGGTCAGTATCGCGATGTCGCGAAGCATTTCCTTTCTCTTCTCGCCGAAGGAAGGTGCCTTGACGGCGACGCAGGTGAAGGTGCCGCGGAGCTTGTTGAGGATAAGGGTGGTAAGGGCTTCGCCGTCGACGTCCTCTGCGATGATGAGGAGCTTCTTGCCGGCCTGAACGATCTTCTCGAGGAGGGGAAGAAGATCCTGGATCGCCGAGATCTTCTTGTCGGTGATGAGGATGTAGCAGTCGTCAAGGACGGCTTCCATCTTCTCCATATCGGTGGACATATAGGGGGAAACGTATCCGCGGTCGAACTGCATTCCTTCGACCACCTCGGATGAGGTCTCGGCGGATTTTGA
Source organism: uncultured Eubacteriales bacterium (assembly GCA_900321265.1). Classification (GTDB taxonomy): domain Bacteria; phylum Bacillota; class Clostridia; order Oscillospirales; family CAG-272; genus CAG-390. The sequence continues at coordinate 2,842 of ONVJ01000261.1, read as the reverse complement.
CTCCTCGACGGTGATGACGCCGTCTGAGGTGACCTTGTCCATAGCGTCGGCGATAAGTCTGCCGATGATCTCGTCGCTGGCCGAGATGGTGCCGACTCTCGCGATGTCCTCCGAGCCGCTCACCGGCTTGGAGTTGGCGGCGAGGCACTCAACGGCCTTGTCGATTGCCTTCTTCATGCCCTTGCGGAGGATCATGGGGTTCGCGCCGGCGGTGACGTTCTTCATTCCTTCATGGATCATCGCCTGAGCGAGCAGCGTGGCGGTGGTGGTGCCGTCGCCGGCAGCGTCGTTCGTCTTGGTGGCGACCTCTTTGACGAGCTGGGCGCCCATGTTCTCGGCGGGATCGTCAAGCTCGATCTCCTTGGCGATGGTAACGCCGTCGTTGGTGATCAGGGGAGCGCCGTATTTCTTGTCGAGGACGACGTTTCTGCCCTTGGGGCCTAGTGTTATCTTGACTGTGTCGGCGAGCTTGTCAACTCCGCGAAGCAGAGCGTTTCTCGCGTCTATTCCGTAATAAAGATCCTTTGCCATAACTGATTCACTTTCCTTTCAGATTGATTCCCGGGGATCACTCGATGACCGCGAGTATGTCCTTCTCGGAGATGATGGTGTATTCCTGACCGTCAATTTTGACTTCGGTCCCCGAATACTTGCCGGCGATAACGCGGTCGCCGACCTTGAGCTCAACAGGAGTGCGGACTCCGTCGTCGCCCACCTTTCCGGGGCCTACGGCGATGACTTCCGCGATCTGCGGCTTTTCCTGTGCGTTGGCGGTAAGAAAAATGCCGCCCTGCGTTTTCTCTTCGGCCTCGACGAGTTTGATGACCACTCTGTCGGCCAACGGTTTGATCTTCATGATGAGTCCTCCTTGTAACAGGCTTATGCCAATAAAAATTAAATCAATCGTTAGCACTCTTTTGCCACGAGTGCCAGTCAGCGTTATATATTATACTACATTTCGAAAAAAAATCAATGGTTATTTTGATTTTTTCAGAGTTTTTTTAAAAAAAGTTAGCAAACGGCCGAATTTTATGCCATTTTATGTCCGGCGATTATTTTCAAGAAGCCTCAGATAGAGTTCTGAAGTCTTTGCGGCCATCATCTGAGCGGTCCTTCGCGAGAAAAACTCCTCCTTCGCCTTTCTGGAGAAGAATTCCTTTCCCGGCGGGTCGCGCAGGATAGAGAGGATCGCCGAGGCGAGAGCGGGCGGATCGCCGGGAGCGAAGCAGATTCCGCAGTTCGATACGAGCTCCCGGTTTCCTCCGATATCCGAGGCGATCGGGACGACGCCGAGGCTCATTCCTTCGGTGAGGGCAAGGTTGGTGGTCTCGGTCCCGACCGACATGTTGATATTGTAATCGCAGACCGACATCAAGACGGATATGTCCTGTGCGAATCCGCAGAAGCGAACTCTGTCGGATACTCCGTATCTTCCGGCGAGCGCCTTCAGCTCCTCCTCCAGACTGCCTGTGCCGGCGATCAGAAAGTAAAGGTTTGTCGCCTGGCGTCTGAGAAGCGCCGCGGCGGCGAGGAGATCGGCGTGGGCCTTTACCGGCTCAAGCCGGGAAAAAGCGCCGCAGACAGCCGATCCTTCGGGGATATCCAGTTCTTTCAGGAGGGATGCCTTCTCTTCGGCGGTATGCTCCGGGAGTGGAAGGGCACCGTTTTCGATCAGTGTGATCATCCCGCGAGGCATGCCGCAGGCCAGCAGCGCGTCTGTCGCCGAGCGGTCGGTGGAGATCGCGGCGGTCAGATATTTCCTGAAATGTGCACGGCAGAGCGTCCTACCGAGCAGATCCCGGGTATACTCGGGAGGCATGTCGGAGCAGTGCTTGGTCATTACCGTCACCGGGACTCCCGCCCGCTTCGCGGCGATCCTTCCGGTGTAGGAGGAATGTGTGTGAACGATCGAGGGTTTCTCCTCTTTAAAGATACGCGTCAGTGTCTTTCCGCACCGAGGCGCGCGGGAAGAAGTAAAGCCGGGGATCTCGGTCACTCTGATACCGGCGGACCTGAAATACCCGCTCATTTTCGCGCCTTCGGGAAGGATCACAGAGGCGTCGAAGATGTCGCGGTCAAGGCAGGAAAGCAGATAGAAGAGATGCTTCCCGGCGCCTCCGACGCCCTCGTCCGTAAGAAGATGAATGATCCTGATCTTTTCGGAAGGACACATCTCAGTCGCAGAGGGAGAGATATCCGGGGACTCTTTCGGATGTTTCGGAAATGTCGCAGGCGCTCCAGCAGAGCCGCGGCGGAGCGGCGAAGGGCGTCTCAGCGGCGTCGATGATATCAGAGACCACCGCGCTGGCGGTCGGAAGGCTGCCCGCCCCCTGTCCGTAGAAGACGGTCCGTCCGGTCATGTTGCCGGTAACCTCGACGGCGTTGAAGACGCCGTTGACCGAGAAGAGCAGGGAGGATGGGCCGACCTTTCTCGGGCAGACCGACATGCTCAGTCTTCCTTCAGCGTCGATCGACGCCTCGGCAACGAGCTTTATCCTGTATCCCTCGGCGGCGGCCGATCTTATATCGTCTGCCGTGATGTCCGAGATCCCCCGCGTGCGTACCGCTTCGAGCGGAGCCAGTTTTCTCCATGCGACCGCAGAAAGGATAAGTATCTTTCTCGCGGCGTCGAAGCCTTCGACGTCGGCGGTCGGATCCTTTTCCGCGTATCCGAGGCGCTGCGCCTCCGCGAGAGCCTCGGCGTATCCGACGCCTTCGTCGGTCATCTTTGTGAGGATATAGTTCGTCGTTCCGTTGAGGATGCCTCTGACCGAGAGAATGCGGTTAGCGGCGAGGTCGTTTACCATCGGCCGGATCACGGGAATGCCGCCTCCGACCGACG
>ONVJ01000128.1 GCA_900321265.1 uncultured Eubacteriales bacterium | reverse complement strand
TGTTGACGTAGGTACCGACCGGGATGTTGGCGAGAGGAAGAGTGTTGCCGGCCTTGATGTCGGCGTCCTCGCCGGTGTAGACCTTGTCGCCCGCGGTGAGTCCGACGGGAGCGATGATGTAGCTCTTTTTGCCCTCGCCGTTCTCAAGCAGGGCGATGTAGGCCGAACGGTTGGGATCGTATTCGATGCCGACGACGGTGGCCTCTCCCCTGTCGAGTCTGCGGAAGTCGATGACGCGGTATTTGACCTTGTTGCCGCCGCCCTGGTGGCGAACGGTGATCTTGCCGTTGGCGTTTCTTCCGGCGTGTTTCTTCTTGATGACTATGAGGCTCTTCTCGGGGCTGAACTTCGTGATCTCCTCAAAGGAGGGGACAGTCATGTTGCGTCTCGAGGGAGTCGTGGGTTTGTATTTGATGGTAGGCATTGGTCTTTCCTCCTCAAATCAGTTCAGGCCGTCGAAGAAGGCGATTGTCGGGCTGTCTTCGGTCAGTGTCACGATCGCCTTTTTCCAGGCGGCGGTGTAACCGTAGTTGTAGCGGACTCTCTTCTTCTTGCCGCGGTAGTTGGCCGTATTGACGTCCTTGACCTTTACCGAGAAGGCAGCTTCGACTGCCTTCGCGATCTCGGGCTTCGTGGCCGAGGGATGAACCTTGAACACATACTTCTTCTGAGACATGAGGTCCATGCTGGATTCCGTGAGCATAGGTCTCAGGATGATATCATATGTCTTATCCATTAGTCGTTGTCCTCCTTGTCGCAGACGCCGTCATAAACGGCAGTCAGCTTCTCGAGAGCATCCTTCGTTATGATAAGCTTTTCGGCATTGACAACCTCGTAGGTGTTGATGGTGCTGTAAAGCGTGGCGGCCGCGGTGGGTATGTTGCGGACGCTGCGGACGATGAAGCTGTCGGCCTCGGGGAGAACGAGCAGGGCCTTCGCGTCGCTTCCGTTTTCCTTGACGGCGCCGAGCGCTCTGAACATCTTCACCATCGAGGCGGTCTTGTAGCCGTCGAGTTTGCATTCGTCGAGGACGACGAGATTGCCGCCGGATACCTTATCCGAAAGAGCGCTGAAGAGCGCGACTCTCTTTGTTTTCTTGTTGACATCGGTGCGGTAGGAGCGGGGCTTGGGGCCGAGCGCGATGCCGCCGTGTGTCCACTGAGGAGATCTGGTCGATCCCTGACGGGCTCTGCCGGTCCCCTTCTGACGCCAGGGTTTCTTTCCTCCGCCGCTGACTTCGGATCTTGTCTTCGTCGACTGGGTTCCCTGACGCTGATTAAGCAGATAAGCTCTGACCGCGGTATGAAGGACCGGAAGGTTGACTTCGGCGCCGAAGATCTTTTCGGACAGCCCGATCTCACCGACCTCTTTGCCTTCCATATTAAGAACTTTTACGTTAGGCATTCTGTCTTACCTCCTGTCAGGCTTTGATGGAATCGCGGATGAAGACGATTCCGCCCTTCGGGCCCGGGATGGCGCCGCGAATGGCAATAAGGTTGTTTTCGGCGTCGATCTTGACAACGTCGAGGTTGAGGATCGTCACCTGCTCGTGACCGTACTGTCCGGCCAGATGCTTGTTCTTGAAGACTCTGGACGGGTCGGAGTTAGCGCCCATCGAACCGACTTCGCGGTGCACGGGGCCGACGCCGTGGGTCATTCTGAGTCTGTGCTGATTCCATCTCTTGATAACGCCCGAGAATCCGTGGCCCTTTGTCGTACCGGTGACGTCGACTTTTTCGCCTGCGGCGAAGGTTTCGACAGATACGCTGTCGCCTACGTTGTAGCCCGAGCAGTCTTCAAGGCGGAATTCCTTAAGATGCTTCTTGATCGCGAGACCGTTCTTCGCGAAATGTCCGGCTTCGGCCTTGGTCAGGTGTTTTTCCTTGACGTCCTCAAAACCGAGCTGAACAGCCTCGTAACCGTCTTTTTCTGCCGTTTTTCTTTGCACCACTGTGCAGGGACCGGCCTGAATGACCGTTACCGGGACGGCGTTCCCGATTTCGTCGAAGATCTGGGTCATGCCCAGCTTCTTTCCGATGATTCCCTTTTTCATTTTTCCTCCTGCAGGTTATTGGTTGACGCTTTGGGATTAATCCTCAGCGGGATCAGCGCCAACTTGACCGGCAAGCGCCCCTGAGAGGGGCCTTGCTGTAAATGGTTCCTTGTTTCAGAGATCGGCTGAGATGTCCACGCCGGCCGGAAGCTCAAGGTTCATAAGATCCTGGGCGAGGCTCTTGGTCGGGTTCTTGATGTCGATCAGCCTGTTGTGATACCTGAGCTCGAACTGCTCGCGGCTGTCCTTGTATTTGTGGACGGCGCGGAGAATGGTGACGATCTCCTTCTTTGTCGGAAGCGGGATGGGCCCGGAGACTTCGCAGCCGGCGCGCTTTGCGGTCTCGACGACCTTGGCGGCGGCGGTGTCGACAAGCTTGTGATCGTAGCTCTTCAGACGAACTCTGAGTCTTGATTCTGCCATGGTTTTCCTCCTTCTGGATGACGCGTTACGCGCGTGTAAATAATAAATGTGGCTCACTGCGCGACGCACGCATCGAAGAAAGAAGCATTTTCTTTTGCCACCCTTCCGGGCGTTTCTTTTCGCGGCCATGCAAAAACCGAAACCTCCGCATCCCGCGGACGGTTTCGGATCATACGGACCGCTCCGGTATCCCGAGGCAGCCTATGAACATCAGCTGCCGGGAGCAAAAAAGCTTCGATTCGCCCTCCTTTTCGGAGCCGTACAGGCTCCGGAGGACTTCTCAGCGAAAATTCCCCGCTGTTCAACGCGGCAACCTTTCGCCTCAACGCAATCTTCGCACATCAAGCGGACAATATTTTATCACAAATCAAAAAAAAACACAATAAGGAATAACGGAGAATTTCAACACATCTGCAGGCCGATATTTGTTCAATATGCATAAAAATCATGCTTTGTGAGCTGCTCCGGGCCTTTTTTCAGCCTTTTTCAGTCTTTGTTGGCTTCCGCCAGCGCCGAACAGGCCTCGACGACCCGCTTTCTGAGCCATTCGGGAGACCGGACAGAGATCCTTTCGCCCGACGCAAGCAGCATCCCGATGAAGAGATCGGGATTGCGGAACTCGCAGAGGTATATGTTTTTGCCTGTCTTCCTTATTATATATCTTCCGAGCTCGACCGCCGCCAGCTTCGAGGGGACCTCGATCTCGGCGGTATAGGGGATCGTCATCTGAGCGCTGACTCCTCCCGCCTCCTCGGATGAGGCTATCAGCGAGACTCCCGATTCGACATCGCTGCTCTTCACGTAATCGGGCAGCGAATAATCAGAAGCGGTATAGAAGAAGCCGTTTCTCGCCCTGTCGAAGGAGAGCGGCGCTCCCAGATCCTGCCTGAGCATCTGAATGTCGCGGTGAGCCTGTCTTTCAGAGATACCGAAGCGCTCTGCTTCAAGCGCCGCGTTGGGATAGCCTCCGCACCTGATCCTCTCGTGGAGCCAGATTATCCTGTCCTTCGGAAACATCTTTCTTCCCTTCATTGCTTCTCCCCCTCCCCGGGGACATCTGTCTTTGCCGCTATCCTGGCGACAAAGGCGGAATAATCGGAGGCTCTCATCCGGGCGTACAGTCCGCAGACCAGCAAAAAGAGCGCCTCGATCATCATCTCTCCTCCGATCTTTCCCGCAAAGAACCCGACGGCGGCGGATATGCCGGTCGTAAAGGAAAGCAGGAAGGCGGCAAGGGCTCCGGCGAGATATGCCCTCGGCGTCGATCTCTCCCCTCCGAGCTCCATTCGGTTCTCGGTAAGGAAGAAGAGCATCAGGAAAATCAGGGCAAACTCCGACAAAAGCTTCATATCGCCGTTCATAACGGTGCTCATGTCAAAATAAAGCGACGCGAATCCGAATATCGCCCTGAGAGCCGGAAAGATCCCCAGGATCAGTCTTGCGGATCTCATTTTTTCCGACGGCTTCCCCTTTTCTCCCGAGGATGAGCGCAGGAAGAAGAGCGCCGCCGCACCGGCCGACGCAATCGGCAGCAGCAGGGACAGTACCGCGGATATCCTGTCCGCCCTCGTCACGAAGGATGCGTCGCCGCGGGCGTATATCTTTCCGAAGACAGTCCCGAAGCCGGTGTCGAAAAGCCTCCATATCCGGTATCCCGCCTCAAACGCCATTACGAATGCCGCAAATGTCGAAATGAAATAGCCGTAGCTTCCTCCCGGCTTTTTGTCGGGGAGTCCATTCGGAACGACTATGAAGAGCGAGAGGATGACCATGAAGGTGACCCCGGTCAGCACCACCGAAAGCACCGGCAGAAATCCCTGCCTGAAATAACCCGGGTCGGCGTCAAAGAAGAAGAGGACCGAAAGAGAGCGCAGAAGCGCCGCGAGCGCGGTGAGGACGGTCACCGACAGAAGAATTATCCTGAGCTTGCCGGCCGATACGCCTGCGGGGGTGAGAGGCTTCGCGTCAGGCTCGGGGCCCGAACCTTCTTCTCCGCACTCTGTTTTGTCGACGGGATCGCCGCACGCGGCCTCACGCTCCTCATTTCCGGCAGAGTTTCCGCTTTTTTCCGGAGACTCCTGCGTTATATCGCCGGGTCTTTCAGGATCCGCGGAAGTCAGATCGTCTTTATCAAACAGTTCGTTATCCATATGATGTTTTCGACCTTTTCATAAAAAAATCTATAATATTATAAATGATATTTGTTAACACAGTGTGAACGAAGCTCCTGACTCCCCCTGTTTCCTTATATCGAAGAGTCTGTAAAAAAACTCGCTACGCAAGTTCTTTCGCGAGCCTTCGGGCATTTGCCCTGAGCGATACCGCGCCATTCCGGCCTGTTTGTCAAAATAAACGAGCTTATGGAGCGACATAAAACTAAGGTGCACAAGCAGCATATGCGATGTCCTGACCGCAGATGCTTCGGGCGGGATAAAAGAGCCGCTGATTCCCACCCAAATAAGACAGCGGATGGCACCATGAGACCTCGCCTACCCTCATACATCCAAGCAATCGGAATCCCTCCGTTCGATTCATCCGACCGTGGACCGGATCTCTCTCGGCGCGACAGGCAGTCCTGGCATACTCTCCTTCGGGGTGAGTTAATTAACCCTGACCTTCGGTGATGTCCGGGAAAAAATCAGTTTTTTTTAAAAAAGTATTGACAAACGGCAGGACAGGGTGTATAATATTGCGCGTTATCCAAAGACAGCAGGTTCCCGTAAAAGCCATGTGCTTTCCTGCCGAGGAGAAACAATACTCAGCAGAGGTTTGTTCTTCTCCCGGCTCGTTTGCGGGAGGAGGATATTTTTTTACTCAGGAGGAACAGCTATGCCCAGCAAAACAGTACTTGAGCAGAAGCAGCAGATTGTCTCCGAACTCTCCGACAAGATCAGGAACTCCGTATCCGGAGTCGTGGTAAACTATCAGGGGATCACCGTTGAGGACGATACCAAGATGCGCAAGGCCCTCCGCGAAGCGGGCGTTTCGTATCAGGTCATCAAGAACTCGCTCACCGGAAGAGCCTGCGAGAACTGCGGCCTCGGCGGCATCAAACAGTATCTCTCGGGAATGACGGCCATCGCGGTAAGCGAGAAAGACGCAGTCGCCCCCGCGAAGATCCTCAAGGAGTATGCCGATAAGATCGAGTCCTTCAAGCTCGTCGCGGGTTATGTCGACGGTGAAGTGCTTGACGCCGACGGCGTTGAAAAGCTCGCCAAGATTCCCGGAAGAGAAACTCTTATCACACAGTTCCTTGTCTGCATCCGCTCTCCCCTCGTACATCTCGTCTATGTTCTCGATCAGGCCTCAAAGCCCGGAGAGAACGCCCCCGCGGCCGAAACAGAGGCCGCTACCGAGGCCTGAGGCCTTAAAACAACCGTCAATTTATTGGAGGATATTCTGAAATGGCAAACGAAAAAATCACTGCTATCCTTGAAGAGATCAAGGGTTTAACCATTATGGAACTTGCCGAGCTCGTCTCCGCCTGTGAGGAAGCCTTCGGCGTTTCCGCTGCCAACATCACCGCCGGCGCCGGCGCCGGTGCTGCCGCTGCCGCCGCTCCCGTTGAAGAGGAGAAGACCGAGTTCGACGTCATTCTCACCAGCTTCGGCGGAAACAAGCTCCCTGTCATCAAGGTCGTCCGCGAGATCACCGGTCTCGGCCTGAAGGAAGCGAAGGAGCTCGTCGAGAGCGCTCCCAAAGCCATCAAGGAAGCCATCGGCAAGGAAGAGGCCGAAGCCATCAAGGCTCAGCTCACCGATGCCGGAGCTACCGTCGAGATCAAGTAATCATCACCTGTCCGAAAACCTGTCTGTTCGGAAAGAGGCTGCCGCAAGGCAGCCTCTTTCCGTTGTTTTTTTGTTTTTTCAAGACAGTCGGATGTCACTTTTTCTGGCGTCCTCCGATGATCTTCATCACCGATCCCACCGCAGCGCCTACCGCGGCGGCGGCGCCGAGCGCGATCCCCGCGCTCTCTCCGGCGGTGAACCTCAGCTTTTTGTTTCTCGCAGCGGCCTTCCTGTCCTTTTCCTCCGCCTTTTTCGCCAGCTTCTTCTCCGCCTTCCCGGGAACGACCACCTTCTCGACTCCCCGCTGTTCCTCGTCGACCGAATCCGGAGTCGGGTCTGAATAGCCCTTGAAGGTCAGAGTCGATGTCATGTTGGGAATATATACATACTCAAGGGCCTTGTCCGGATGCCTGGTACCGGTGTGGAAGAGCCCG
>ONVJ01000014.1 GCA_900321265.1 uncultured Eubacteriales bacterium | reverse complement strand
TCTCCACGCCGAAGCTCTGAGATCGGTCATGCTCTTTGTATACATTACCGCGAAGACGGCTCCCCCGGCGACCGCGAAAACTAAAAATATCGCCAGAGGGATTATCCAGATTCTGCTTTTCTTCATAACCTGTCCTCCTTGACCGGGCTTCCGTTATCCTGCCACACGCGTGAGTTCTTGATTTTATTTACGGCGGCGGCGGTGGTCTTATCATATTCGAAAAGGCTGAACTGCCAGTCATAGGCTGTATCGAGCCGCAAAAAGAAGGCGTGCATCACCCTGTTCTTCCGTTCCTTTGACACCCCTGGTTTGAACTTTATAACAAAGGCGCTGGTGAAGAAATCATCGGTGATGATTTTTCTGACAAGATAGATACTGTCCAGAGTCCCTTCTCCGGTCGAAACGAAATAATCCGTGAGTTCCCCGAGCATTCCGCCTTCCAGCGCTTCGGGCTCAAGGCGGTCGGAGGGCAGCAGGCAGTCGGCTTTCGAGTTTTTGTCGATATGCTCCTGAGCGATCCCGACCGACCTTTCGCGATATTCCTCAAGCCTGTCCTCAAGCCCGAGAAGGCAGCAGAAGCGTCCGATCATGTCGAGCGCGCTGTCGGTGTAGTTCGAATTTGCCTCCTCGGCGCGGTAGAGCAGATCGATCCCCGCCGGATCAAGGCGTCCGAGGAGCAGCGTCCCCTTGAGGAAAAGCGCGTGAGCGATATCGTGATCCTCGGAGTATTCCGCCAGGATCCGGTCGCAGGCTTCCTCGACGTCCTTCGGCCTGCAGAGCGCGAAGAGATCCTCGCAGATGTCGGGCAGTTTTTCGGGATCGGTCTCTTTCCCGCCCTTTTCCCACTCGGCGATCCTTTCCAGCGGCTCGAGATACCTGTCGCGTCTGACATCCGGATAGTTCTGATGAGAGAAATGTTCAAAGCACTCCCTGTCGACCGCTTCGAGAGCTTTCGCGCACTCTTTCCGGTACCCGTCATCATCCGCCGGTCCGGGGAGGACGAGCTTTATGTCGGACAGGCTGCGGCCCAGAGCGGCGACTCTGTCCCTCATGACGGGATGGGTCGCCGACCTCGACTCTATCTCCTTCTCCAGAACGCCGATCCACTCGGAGAAGTTTTCTTCGCAGGCTTTCCGGAAAGCGGCCGCCTCGGCGGTCACCGGATGCTCCGGAGGAGTCTCGCTCTTATAGACGGGTTCGAGATAATCGTTTCTGCGCAAGCCGAAAAAGTCCCACAGGGAGGTCTTGACCAGCGCGGTCGAGGCCTTTTCGGGATCGCCGTATTTCAGCAGAGCTCCGTCCGCCGACTGCTCCTCGAGGATCTCCGAAAGTGAAAGATATACGCTTTTCTCGATAATGAATCCCGAATCGGGAAGCATGAAAAGCAAAAAAGCGAACTTTGAGAAAAAGCCTTCTGGAACCGTGTCGAGTCTCCGCGCGGTCCGGTCCGCGAGTTTGTCACGGAAACCGAGTCCGGAGGCATGGGCCATCTCATGGAGCATTATCTGATAGAATTCGTCTCTGTCCAGAATGTCCGCCGCGAGCGCCGATATTACAAGCAGGGCTTTTTTTCCGGCGCTCATGACCGTGACGTTGCATCCGGTCTCAAACACGATCCCGATGTCAGCACGGGACCCCACCGCTTTTCCGGCGCGTTCGGCCAGCGCGTAGAATTCGGGAAAGTCCTCCTTCGAAACGGTCTGCGGAAGTTCGGGCTTTGACCTGAACAGTCCGATCCTCGGGATCAGGGCACAGAAGAGAGCAAACGCCGCGATATTCAGAAGCACCGTCCCGGTAAAGCCGCCGGCAAAAGCGATCGCCGCCGCCCAGACGCCGAAAAGAGACTCGTATACTATTATGCAGACCGCAAGGAAATGAAGCTTTCTTTTGGATCTTTTGAAGTTCCCCCGAACCTCGTCCCTGCGCTGCATCATATATTCCCTGACCTTGGCCACCTTGACTTCGCGCATCTTCCTGACCCGCAGTATCCCCGCGAGCACAAGAAGGGCGAAAACAAGTCCGACTCCGGCAAGGATCGCGGCGGCATACCAGCCGTACGCCTTCGTATCGATCCCGTTTTTTCTTATCAGCGATCCAACGTAAGTTCCGCAAGCCGAGAGACTCAGCGTAAGAACTCCGGCAATAATGATATAGCCGAAGGAAGTGAATGAACTGCTCTTTGACCCGGTTCCGCTCATATACCCTCCGGCGGGACCGAAAAGGACCCGATCCCCGCCTTTTTAAAGAATTTAGATAGTTTATTATATCATTTTTAAATTCGCAAATCAATTAATAAACCGCAAAAAGGTTGAAAAACCCGCATTGTGTGGTATAATTATAATGCGGAGGCGGCAAAGGGCAAAGCAACGGCGGCTTCCTCGCG
>ONVJ01000252.1 GCA_900321265.1 uncultured Eubacteriales bacterium | reverse complement strand
CAAGCGCGAATTCGATTCTTGCACTTCTGCCGGAGAAATGGTATAATGATATCCGATAAAAAACACCGAAAGGACAGAAGATATGAGAGTTAAGGAACTTGACAGGCTGATCGATTCGCTGCCGGGGCTGGGATTCCCGGGAGTCGATCTCATCGTCACCGAAAAAGGAAAGACCGTCTACCGCCGGATGGCGGGATATTCCGACGCCGACAAGACGCGGCCGGTGTCGGAGAAGGACCTCTACTGGATCTTCTCCTGCTCGAAGGTCGTCACCTGCACCGCCGCCATGCGGCTCGTCGAGGAGGGAAAGCTGGGCCTCTGGGACAAGGTCTCCGACTATCTGCCCACCTTCGCGAACCTCACGATCGCCGACAAAAACGGCACGCGGCCCTGCCCGACCGACATGCGCATCGTCCATCTCTTCACGATGACGGGCGGCCTCGATTACAACTTCAACGCGCCGGCGGTTAAGGAGGCGACGTTAAAGCCGGGTTCGGGGACGGTGTCGATCGCCTCTGCGATGGGCGTCGGGCCGATCGGCTTCGAGCCTGGGACCCGCTACCGCTACAGCCTCTGCCACGACGTGCTCGCAGCCGTCGTCGAGGTCGTGTCGGGCGTCCGCTTCGCCGACTACTGCCGGGACCTGATCTTCGATCCCCTCGGGATGACCGAGTCTGGCTTCCATCCCGACGCCGGGCAGCTTTCCAGGTTCGCCGACATGTACCGCTACCACAACTGGGACGGGACGTCGGAGCATGTAAAATGCGAGAACGTCCACTCGCTCCATCAGGGCTACGACAGCGGCGGAGCCGGGGTCTTCTCGAACGCCGGCGATTTCATAAAGCTCATGACCGCCCTCGCCGGCCGCGGGACCTCGCCCGAAGGCTACCGCCTGCTGAAGCCCGAGACGGTCGACATGATGCGCAAAAACTATCTCGTGCCCGCCGCGCTCGCCGATTTCGTGAGCTGGAGACTCTACGGATACGGCTGGGGACTCTGCGGAAGAGTCCACATGAATCCCGCCTTCTCGATGTCGCTCTCTCCCGCCGGCGAGTTCGGCTGGGACGGCGCCGCCGGAGCCTTCTGCATGGCGGATCCAGACAATCAGATCGCCGCGTATTTTTCGACGCACGTGCTGGGCGCCTCCTACCTCTACCGCGAGATCCATCCGCGGATGCGCAATCTCATATACGCGCCGGAGGACTGATATGCCGCAGACGGGAGCATACGTCATAGGCAGTCCGCTGCCGGCCGAGGAGAGGCTGAGAGCCTATAAGGACGCTGGCTTCGACTTCGTCTGCTGCGGGATCGAGCGGATAGCCGAGGGCATCACGCCCGAACTCTGCGACAGGATCGGACTCGGCTTTGAGAACGTCCATCTGTCTGGCGCGAAGACGAACTTCATCTGGTCGGAGGGGGAGATCGGCGACGCCGTCTGCCGCCGCTACTGCCGCGAGATCGAAGCGATGTCGGATATGGGGATACATACCGGGATCATCCACGTGACCTGGGGGAAGTCGGTCATGCCCGAGCCTCCCGGAGAGACCGGCTTTGCCCGCTACGAGGCGATCCGCGAGACCGCGGCGCGCCGGGGCTTTACCGTCTGCGTCGAGAATTCCATCTTCCCGGGGCACTTCTATTCGGTCCTCGACCGGTTCGATGTCCCCGAGTTCGCCCACTGCTTCGACTGCGGCCACTGGAACGCCTTTGCGAAAGAGCATGATTTCTTCGGGAAGTACGGCCACAGGGTCGCCGCGACACACATCCACGACAACGACGGCGTGCACGACCTGCACATACTTCCCTTTGACGGAACGATCGACTGGGAGGCGCTCGCCGCAAGATTCGCGGCGAATCCCTTCACCAGAGAGAAGATCTGCTCAGAATCGGGCGGACCCAAGACGCTGAATTTTGCCGGAAAGACCGCGGAAGAGATCGCGTCGATGCTGTCGTGCATGCGCGTCGCCGCCGATCCGGAAATGATGAAGGTGTCGGACGGCGCCGTGACCTTCTACGGCGGGATCGGCTACGCCGAGTTCGTCTCGATCCTTCACGGCAGGATGAAAAAACTCGCCGATATGATCGATGAGGCGGCGAAAAAAACAAAAAGGGGTATATGGAAATGAGTCTCATAGCATTTCTGGCGATAGCCATCGCCGCGTCTCTGGTGATCGGAGCGATTGTCGCTGTTGTTATAGTCCTGTCAAACAAATGACTCCTTCACCTAAATTCTGTTTGAACTACGAATCCGGGAAGTTCGAGTGGATCGAGCGCGACGGGTTCAGCTGGGATCAAGGGGATTATGTTGTCTTCTGGGACGACAGCGAATACCGCCGCGAAGAGGAAGAAGAACGCCGGAAGGAAGAAGCCCGCCGGGAGGCGGAGGAAAAGAAACGCCGGAGAAGAGACGATGAGGAAGAAGAATAGCTCTATGCAGGAAATGAGAAAGTGTCAACACAATTGAGCTGGTCTGGTTTATGATGAAAAAATACAACTCTCAAGCAACAAAATGGCTGGTAATCCCGTCTTTGATAAGCATCGCAATGTTAATAACGGGTGTGAGTTGTGTTATTGTTGGATCGCCACTGATTTTTCGTACTCTTATTCTGAGAATCCGAAAAACAGTGGCGTTTTTCATATAATCGTTATCGTAATCGTTATTTCCGATTTTTTGGACATTTCTTCAAGTATGGGCTTTAGGACTTGACTCTCGTTTTTCAAATATTGTTAATTATCAGCGTTAATACTTGACAGCCAAAATCATTGCACCGACAAGACAGCCTGTAATCTCCGCAAGAGTCTCCGGCAATTTAGCGCAAATCACTCCAAAGAAACCGCGCAAATCTCTCCAGAGGTCTTTACAAACCGGGAAAAATATGGTAAAATTATTATAAATGGACTGGAGGCTTTTATGGAATACAAAAAAAGAATCATAGACAATTTGCTGGACCTGAGGCTGGAGGCTTTCGGAGCAGCTCTGATAAGGGGTCCAAAAGGTTGCGGAAAAACAACATCTGCGAAAAAGAAGGCAAAAAGCCTCGTCGAGTTTCAGGACGAAAACGTAAGAGAAAACCTGCTTTCCGTTGCCGAAGCCGCTCCCGGGAAACTGCTGATCGGGGAAAAGCCCAGGCTTTTTGATGAATGGCAGGATGCTCCGAAACTTTGGGGAGCAATAAGAAAGGATATAGATGACAGCGGGTTGAACGGGCAGTATATTCTGACCGGATCGTCGTCAAAAGACATTCAGACACCTCATACCGGAACATTGAGAATCAGCCAGCTTCAAATGTATCCTATGAGCCTTTACGAAAGCGAGGAATCAAACGGAGCGGTTTCCCTGACAGAACTGTTTGAAAATCCGGAAAGCTTTGAAGGCTGTGAATCTCTTCTGTCTGTTGATGATCTGATTTTTGCCATATGCCGCGGTGGCTGGCCGCACACTTTAAGCAACACAACAGCCCGCGCAAAACTAGAAGTTGCAAAAGATCTTTACAGGCAAACATATTCTGTCGATATATCGAATATCGACGGAAAGAAAAGAAACAGCCGCTGGGCACAGTCTATAATTCAGTCTTATAGCAGGAATATATGTACGCTTGCAGAAACCAAGACAATCATCGGGGATGTCAAGGCAAATAATGATATCGGCGAATCAACAATCTTTGAATATATTGCTGCGCTCGAGAAATTATATATCATCGACGATATCTGTGCGTGGTGCCCTTCTATACGGTCGAAAACTGCAATCAGAGCCTCAAAAAAACGCAATCTTATTGACCCGTCGATAGCTGTTGCGGCTCTCGGGCTCTCGCCGGATTACTTCAATACTGATTTTAAGACGCTCGGTTTTTTGTTTGAATCTCTGTGCGTCAGAGACCTTAAAGTCTACTCGTCCGCATTCGGCGGTCAAATGTCGTATTATCACGACAGATACGGCCTGGAAGCGGACGGCGTATTACATCTGGAAAACGGGAAATACGCTATTCTTGAATTCAAACTTGGCGCGAATGAAATAGACAAGGGAGCGGAGCATCTTCTTGAGATAGAGAATCTCATAAAAAAATTCAATGAAAAAGAAAAGCAGTGTCCGCTTCGAATTCCGGATATTAAAATAGTAATTACCGGTACAAAATACGGATATCGCAGACCTGACGGCGTACTCGTTATACCTATCGGCTGCCTTAAAAATTGAGAGTATAGAACAGCCTGAAGTCCCAAAGGATACTCAAATAAGTGTTAAGAAAATTCGATTTTGATGTTTTTAGAGAAATGACACTGCATTTTGATATAAGCAAGGGAAGGAAACATCGCTACGCAGAATTATCTTTTACTCCATTGAAAATCGATTATTAGTTTGAAGAGTAATGTGTATGAAACAAGAGGACAAGTGGTATAAAAAAGCACTGATCAGCCTGATCATTGTAGTTTTCTCTCCGCTCTT
>ONVJ01000127.1 GCA_900321265.1 uncultured Eubacteriales bacterium | reverse complement strand
TCTGTAAAGAATCCGCCGAAATCGAAGACAGAATGAATCAGCACGCAGATCCAGACGCATCTGGTGTGGATCAGGACCACGGCGCACATGCCTCCGATAAGGAAGGAGTATCCGACCTGAAGCAGCACGCCTCCCGGACCGGCGCCAAGCAGCAGATTGAAGAGATGGATCCCGCCGAATACGGCGGAGGAGATGACAGTCGACCAGAAGATGCTCTTTTTCGTGCTTCTGCGGTTTTCCAGTATCGCCGGGAAAAGCACTCCTCTGAACGCGATCTCCTCAAACAAACCTATTGATACCGCCTGGGCCACGAACAGAAGCATATAGATCCCGCTTCTTATGATCTTCACCTCCCCGGTCGCGAGACCGATGAGGGGAATATTGTTTACCGCCACCGCAAGCGCCGGGAGCGATATGAGGATCCCCCGGAGAGGCTTTCTGTCGGTGAAGCGGGTGACACGGTATCCCGATCTTATCAGCAGAGGAAGAAAGGCGGCGGCGCCGAGAAGCCTTGTGACGACGACGTGGATCATGCCGCTTTTTATTTCGTCCGCAGACCATGCCGGTCTGATTATCTCAATCGCGGTAAGCGCGGCGGCGCAGGCTGCGAGATATACAAACATGAGCCGGGCGTTCCGCCCGCTTTTCTTACGTCCCGAACCCTGCTCCTCCGGGGGATTGCCCTGCCGGTCGCCGGTCCCGGCGGAGCCGGAGTCCGCCGCAGACAGATCTCTCGGTTCTTTCACTCAGACTCCTTTTCAGCAGCACTTCCGGAGGCTGGCTTATCCGTCTTTTCTTTCGCGTCCGCCCACGCGTAGGCTCTCTTCAGGACTATAAACAGGACAACGCTGCCGGCTATGAGAAGGATCGAGATCAGCTGAGATGGAGTAAGAAAACTTATGAAGGATTGTCCGCGGTCGTCATCCCGGAGCAGCTCCATCGGGAATCTCCAGACGCCGTAGGCTGCCATATACAAAGGCATGTTGTATTTTTTGTTCTTCAACGCCCTGACGAAGAGAAAAGCGGCGAGAGCGGCAAGGAAGATCGCCTCGAACAGCTGAGTCGGAACGACACGTTTCCCGAGATTCACCATATAGATCCCGTACCACGCGTCGGTGGGCTTTCCGTGACAGCATCCCGCGCAGAGACATCCCAGTCTCCCGATCGAGTGAGCCGCGGGTATGCAGACAGCTATGACATCCAGGATACCGGGCAGTTTTCTGCGGTTAAGACCGTCCTTGAAAACGAAGGCGCCGGCGATGAAGTAAACGCCGAAAAACACGGCTGCACCGCCGATAAGTCCGCCGAGGAAGGTGGCTCCGGTATTGCGGCTCAGCACGAACGCACCTGTCTCCAGAAAGTTCCAGAGCGCCTGGAAAAGCACCGCGAACCCGTATCCCAGTATGACCGCAAGAACAGTATCGATCAGGATGAAATTGTGCAGGCGGTAGTTGAGCTTTCTTCTGTTTGAAAAATATGTGAATATCGCGATAGCGGCGACGACTGCGACACCGAGAAGAATGTCGTACATCGTCAGGCCGAAAAAGATCTCCTTCGGAAACATATCAGATACCCAACCCTATCTTTTTCATGATAGCACGCTGCTTTCTTCTCATCAGCCTGTCCTCTTCCTCTCCTCTTTCATGATCGTATCCGAGAAGATGGAGGACCGAATGGACAGCGAGAAAAGCCGTCTCGCGCTCGGGAGAGTGACCGTAAAGCTCGGCCTGCGCCGCGGCGCGCTCGAGCGAGATCACGATATCTCCCAGCTGACAGCGTTCTCCGTCGAAGGCCTCCTCCAGATTGCCGTTCGCGGCGATCGGGAAAGAAAGGACGTCGGTCGGCCGGTCGATCGACCGGTATGTGCGGTTGTACTCTCTGATGAGCCTGTCGGATACGAAGGTCACCGAGACCTCGCAGTCGATCTTTACCTTTTCATATTCAAGCGCGGCTTTTATCGCCCGGAAGACGAGCTGCTTCGTCTCTTCGGTCACCTGTATTTTTCTGATTCTGACGGAATAGTCGATATAAAGATTCATTTGCGGCCGGTCCTTTCTCCCGGATTGTGAAGCTGTCTTTCGTGCTGCTGACGTTCCTTCTCGTACCTGTCGTAAGCCAGGATGATCTGCTGAACGAGCTTGTGCCTGACCACGTCCTTCTCGCTGAACCGGTGTACGGCGATACCCTCTATACCGTCAAGTATCCTGACGGCCGACCAAAGGCCGCTCATCTGACCCGACGGAAGGTCTGTCTGAGTCAGATCCCCGGTGACGACGGCTTTTGAATTGTTCCCGAGCCTTGTCAAGAACATCTTCATCTGCTCGAAGGTCGCGTTCTGCGCCTCGTCGAGGATTATGAAGGAATCGTCAAGCGTTCTGCCTCTCATATACGCCAGGGGAGCAACTTCGACGGTCTGCTTCTCGACCGCCCGCTGATAATTCTCGACGCCCATCAGCTCGCCGAGCGAGTCGTGAAGAGGACGGAGATATGGGTCGATCTTCGATTGAAGATCCCCCGGCAGATATCCCAGCTTCTCGCCGGCTTCTATCGCCGGACGGGTCAGTATGATCCTGCTGACCTGGCGGTCTCTCAGCGCCTTGACCGCCATCGCAACGGCAAGAAATGTCTTTCCGGTGCCCGCGGGGCCGGTCCCCAGAGTGACGGTGTTCTTGCGGATCAGATCGACGTATTTCTTCTGACCGACGGTCTTGGGCCTGATCGGCTTTCCCTTTGAGGATACGCAGATGCAGTCGCTGTCATATCCGGAAAGCTCGCTGTCCTGTCCGTCCCTGACCATCCCGGCGACATAGAGCAGAGTCTGCTCGCCGAGCACGCCCTTTTCCCTTATTATGTCGCAGAGGATAGATATTGTCTTTGCGGCGTCGGCCGTCTTTTTTCCGTCGGTCCCGGAGACCGTGATAACGGCGCTTCCGGAATCTCCCTGCCCCTGCGACACAGATGTCCTGACCGAAAAGAAATCCTCGATCAGTCTGATGTTGGCGTCGCAGGTGCCAAAGAGATCCGAAAGGCAGCTGCCGTCTTCAAGATTAACATATTTTTTTATTATCGTACCGGTAGTTTCGTTTGACATAAGATACCGCCTGCATATCATCGATTCGTGCCCTGTCCGTCCACCCGGACGACCTCCCGGGACAGTCGGGGCGTTGCCCGATATCCCTACGGCTCGAGGCAGAAATAAGAATATCAAATTTTTGTCTGATTGTCAATAGTTTACAAAAAAAAAGTGGTCTCGTCCTTGTCATCGACTTCCCGATCGGTTGACTTTGACCGAAAAAAATGTTATAATATTGAAAATAATATTGTTAATTAAGGAATAATGTATAATGTTCGTCTCATCGGGTGTTTTCGAATGGGCCGGAAGGATGCTTTTCTACTTCGGACTGACACTGCGAGATCTGGGCCTTTCGGATCAGGCGGCGGTGCTTCTGACCGCCGTGATCCTTCCTCTTCTTACCGCGGCCGCCGTCTTTATCTGCCTGCGCAGAGCATCTCTCGCCAGAAAGTTTTCGGTATATTTCATATCGATGCTGATCTATGTCCTTCTGACGGTGTTTATATTCTCGGACATAAAAGGCTTTGCCGCGTCACTCGGAGCCGATACATCGGGTATATCCGACGGTTTTCTTGACCTCACCGGACTTCATGCCGCGACATCCGTCGGCATCGTATTTTTCGGGTTCAACACCATCTTCTGCTCAAGCGGGATCACGAAACCGCGCGGCCGCCTCGCTCTCCTTGTCCTCACGCTCTTTTTCTTCATTCTCGATCTGGTCTTTTTTATCACACTGCTCAAACCCGATCTGAACGGTTACGAATCGGTGGTGGCCTTTTCATTCACCGGGAAAAGCCGGACCGGCAGCTTCGAGATCGGATTCGGGATCATTTCCTTCCTAACACTCTTCCTTTACATCGCCTGCGGCTTTCTCTGCTTCACCGCCAACAAGACGGCGGCGGAGATCTCCGAGGACAACAGGCGTATGTTCAGCGCTCTCTCTTATCAAAAATCCACGGTAAACGGAGTCGAAAAGAACTGTTCGAACTGTCAGTACGGCAGGAAGCTGTCGGATGAGGACAAGATACTCTGTCCAAAGCTCGGAGTGACACGTTCGGATCAGATCTGCGGCAGTTACCTATACGATCCGCTTAAGCGTCTGCCCCCCAAAACCAACAATTCTGATTTGCAGGTCGGTTACAATGACAAGATTGAATTCATCACACAGGATGACAATGAAAAAGAGGATCCTTCATAATAGGCTTTCGGTCTGTTCTTCCCTGCTCGCGCTTCTTTTTGCGATTTCCCTCTTTTCTTCCTGCTCCGAACCCGAATACGCGATAGTCTCGGAAGGAAACAGAAGTTCAGACGGTCTGATTTATTCACTGTATGAAAACGGATCCGCGGTAATCACCGGAAGCGACACAAGAGAGGACATGATCCTGACGGTCCCCGCGACCGCCGACGGCCACCGGGTGACACGGATAGCCGACGAGGCCTTTTCCGGAAGGACCGACATTTATGCGCTCATAGTCATGGACTGCGGGACGGTCGGAAAATATGCCTTCTCCTCCTGTCCCAACCTGACCTACGCACACATCGGAGGCGTTTCTGCGCTTGAAACCGGAGCCTTCTGCGACTGCTCCAACCTGACCGAATGCTCGGGCACCGGTTCTCTGAAGTCTATCGGCCCGTCAGCTTTTTCAGGCTGCCTGTCGCTGACGTCGCTTTCGCTCCCTGAAAAACTGAAGAGCATAGGATCCGACGCCTTCTCGGGCTGCACCTCCCTTTCTTCGGTCGTCCTTCCCGGTTCGGTAAGGTCCTTCGGCGTCCGAGTCTTCTTCGAATGCACATCCCTGGCCTACGCCGACGTTTCCTCTCTCGGATCGATCCCCGACTACACCTTCACAAAATGCACGTCGCTTGTCTTCCCCGTCATCGGAAAGGTCTCGTCGATAGGGAAAGAAGCCTTCAGAAGCTGCACGTCGCTTGAGACGGTATATTTACCGAAATCGCTCAAAACGGTCGGTGAAGACGCTTTCGGCGACTGCGGATCGCTGACTTCGGTCTCCTACGGGGGGAAAGAACGGGGCTTTTCTTCGATCGACTTCACCTCGGGGAACGAGGTCTGCACGAGGAGCTTCATCTCCTACGGTTCAAAGCCGGCCGGGCCGCTTGATCTTTCCAGGACGCCGGATAAAAGCTCCTACACCTCCCCGGCATTCATTGCCGCCGGAAAGGAAGAATACACCTGCGGTGAATTCACATATCTGCTCGATTCAGACGGAAAAGCCCAGATCACCTCATATTTCGGAAGCGAATACGAGATGACGGTTCCGGAGGAGCTTGACGGCCACGAGGTCATCTCGATCGGTCAGTCGGCTTTCGTCAACAACCCGATACTGCTGTCTGTCGACCTCGGGAACAGGATAACGTCGGTTGGCGAGACCGCCTTCTACTGCTGCACGTCGCTCAGAGAGGTCAAGAACGGAGGCTCGGTAAGACTCGTAGGCGTCGAAGCCTTCGGAAACACTCCCTGGATCTCTTCCTTCGGCTCGCTCGATTTCGTGATCGCATTTGACTCTGTCCTGCTGGCGTACAACGGCTCCTCGCGGTTCATCAGGGTGCCCGACGGGACAAAATCCGTCGCCGGGGGACTGCTTCTTGAAAAGCCTGACACCGTCTTTGTCTACCTTCCGTCAAGCGTCCGCTGCCTCGGACCGCAGGCCTTCTCATTCTGCGACAAACTGAAGCTGGTATACGGAGCTTCGGTGGCCGAAGCCGGCGATGCCTGCTTCTCCTACTGCACCTCGATGCCGTCGGCAGATCTTCCTTCTCTTTCGGTCACCGGAAGCGCTCTGTTCTCCGACTGCTACAACCTGAGGCACGCCGATCTCGGCAACCTGATCACACGCCTCTTGGGCGGATTGTTCTATTATGATCAGAATCTCAGGATCATCTGCGTACCCGCTTCTGTCACCGAGATAAGATCCGAGATCATAGACAGCTGCATGCCGATGATCTTCCTCTACGAAGGGACCGCCGGGAGATTCTCGGAAATATCTGTCGAAAACGGAGATTACTACCTTTCTGATATGTTTCTGATCGCCAAGGAGGACAGGGGGATCGCCGGAAAATGAAAAACAAAAAACAGTCATCTCATACCCTTCACGGTATCCGCGGGCCGGGCGGCAGTCTTCTGCTGCTCCTTATCGCATTTGCCGTTCCGGCGGCCTTCGGTATCCTGCTTGCCGCACTCTGGTTCGCGACATATTACACTCCCTTCGGCCTGACCGGAATCCTGCTGCTTCTCTTCCCGGTCTCCGCTCTGCCACTGTTCCTGCCGCGGAAAGCAAAAACCGACCTTGCTTCTTTGGAGGAAACAGACGGCTCTGCAGCTCTGGCCGACGAAGAGGAAGCAGGAAAGCGCGACGAACAGGTCCGGACCTGCCACCCTGACCGCCGTTCGATCCTTATCAGAGGAATCGCTGCAGTCCTTCTTTTCGCCTGCGTTATCGCGGCCTTCCTTCTCCTACTGACAAGGAAGACCTCTCTTGGAAGGGTCGGCTGGCCGACAGCTGTCCTGATGGCGGTAATATTCTCGGTCCTGATCGCCTCCGACCGCCTGCTCAAGAATTTCTCCGCACGGACGCCGGGGGACGCCGCGCTGATATCCTCCTCAAGATCATATACGGCGGCAGGCAGGGTTGCGGTCGCCGCCTGCGCGCTGTCTGAGATCGCGAAGCTCCTTTTCTCGCTTGACATTCAGAAGATCGCTGTAATAATCATTTCCTGTATCTTCTTCTACTGCGCCGCCTTCTTTGCCGTCTCATTCGCCGCAAGAGCGATCAGGAAAGAGCTGGCTGCGGGGCCCGACCTCACGGTGCCCGTCCCGCTGTCGGGCTCGTCGGATATCGGAGTGATCGGTTATCTGGAGAAGAACACCGGCATCTCGATGAGATCGCTTTTCAGCATCCGGCTGGTCAAAAGGATCCTGCCTTTCGCGCTGGTCCTGAGTCTCGCCTTCCTCTGGGCGGCGACAGGGCTTGTCGAGATAGCTCCGTCAGAAAAAGGAGCTGTTTACCGGTTCGGCAGACTCAGGAAGGATTTTCTCGAGCCGGGGCTTCACCTGACGCTCCCCTATCCGATCGACCGGGTTGAAAAATACGAGACCGAAGCGGTCAAATCAATAACAGTAGGCTATATTTCAACTACTCCTTCCGACGTGATCTGGACTCAGCTCCACGGCGGCGAGGAGTTCAAGCTCCTGCTCGGTGACGGAAACCAGCTCGTTTCTGTCAATCTCAGAATAGAATATAAGATATCCGATCTTGCCGATTACATCAGATTCGGACCCTCTCCGGATTCCTTCCTCTCGGGCACCGCCTACGAGCTCATGACCTCGACTCTGGTCACCTCCGATCTCGAGACTCTTCTTTCGGTCGACAGGAGCGATTTTTCGAACAGCTTCTTCTCGATGCTGAAAGAAAGGCTGGAGTCCGACGACGGCACGCCGGGGACCGGACTCGAGCTGATCTCGGTGGTGCTTGAGTCGATACACCCGCCGATCGAGGTCGCAGGAAAATATCAGGAGCTGATAAGCGCCGGGATCAAAGCAGAACAGTATATGCTTGAGGCAGAGGGATACGCCTCACGGGTCATAGCCGAAGCAGAGACCGCGAAAAGCACCGCGGTCAACACCGCAACCGCCGAGAAGTTTTCAAAGACTGCCGCCGCCGAGGCTGCCGTTTCAGAGTTCATGGCAAGCGTCGAGGCCGACAGCAAATACGGAGATGCCTACAGGGCTCTGAAATTCAACACCGCCCTGACCGGCGCCTACTCGACGACAAAGCTGATAATTCTCGGAGAAGGCATCGACTCTTCAAGGATCTGGTACGGCGGGATACCCGCGGGTCTCTCAAACTGACGAACGCAGACGGAAAAGGACAGAACAGATATGAAATCATCAGCTAAAGAAAAATCTCAGGGCTCAAGGATCCTGCGGATCATCCTTGCCGTAGCGGTCGTCATCCTGCTGCTCTGGTTCGGTTTCACCTACAGAGTAAAGGAAGGAAACTGCGCGATAGTGCTCAGATTCGGTGCTCCCAGGATATCGACATCTGAGGCCGGACTGCATTTCAGGCTCCCCTGGCCCTTCGAAAAGGTCGTCACGTATGACAGGCGTCTGCAGTATTATGAGACGAACAGCCTCGAGACGATCACGAAGGACAAAAGGAACATTATTATTCAGCCATATGTTATCTGGAAGATATCCGATCCTCTTCTCTATCACAACAGCGTCGGGTCTTCAGGAGACGTCTCGGTCTTCTTAAGAGACCAGGTCTTCAGCGCCACCAACAGCACGATGGGATCTTATACCCTTTCGAATCTCGTCTCGCTTGAGAAGGAATCGGTAAAAACCGAAGCCATCCAGGATGAGATAACCTCGGCGGTAGCCGAAAAATGCCGGAATAACTACGGCATCGAGATAATATCTGTCAGG
>ONVJ01000126.1 GCA_900321265.1 uncultured Eubacteriales bacterium | reverse complement strand
TGACGTCACCGCCTTCGACGCCGGCATCCGCAACTATTCGGACGATTCGCACTACGACCTGATGTCGGCCCTGCAGAAATCCGTCCGCGGATCCGACCCCGACGCCGCCGTCTTCTACCTCAACCGTCTGCTTGCCGCCGGCGAGCTCATCGCCGCCTGCCGCAGACTCCAGGTCATGGCATCCGAGGACGTCGGCCCGGCATATCCCCTGGCCGCCGTCGTCACCCGCGCCTGCTGCGAATCGGCGATCGAACTCGGCCTGCCCGAGGCGAGGATCCCCCTTACCAACGCCGCCATAATCCTTGCCACCGCGCCGAAATCCAACTCGGCGGAGGCGGCCTCTATTGCCGCGATGGCGGATATCGAGGCCGGTCTCGGCGCGATCCCGCCCGAGCCGCTGCGCAGCCCCCTCTTCAAGGGCTACAGATACCCCCACGACTTCCCCGGCCACTACGTAAAGCAGCAGTATCTCCCCGATGATATAAAGGACCGGATCTACTACCGCTACGGTCCCAACAAGACCGAGCAGGCCGCCGAGGCCTACGCGAAGAGCATCGGAAGCTTCAAGGAGCCGAAAAAATGATCCCGGAGGCCGCACAGAGACATGGAGCATAAGATACAGCTGGCGGTGGTCGGCGCCGGGCACGCCGGCATCGAGGCCGCCCTCGCCGCGGCCAGGATGGGGATCGACACCGTCCTCTTCACTCTCTCCTTCGACGCCGTCGCCAACATGCCCTGCAATCCGTCGGTCGGCGGGACCGCCAAGGGCCACCTCGTGTTTGAGATCGACGCCCTGGGGGGCGAGATGGGCCGCGCCGCCGACGCCGTCACCCTTCAGTCGCGCACCCTCAACACCGGAAAGGGCGCCGCGGTGCAGTCAAAGCGTATCCAGGCCGACAGGCGCAGGTACCAGGAGATAATGAAGCACACCCTCGAGACTACGCCTCATCTCCACCCGCTCCAGGCCGAGGTTACACGCCTCCTCACAGAGGAGACGGAGGACGGAAAACGCCGGGTGACCGGCGTCGTGACCTCGATCGGCGAGGTCTGGAAATGCGACGCCGCGGTGATATGCACCGGGACCTTCCTTGACAGCCGGATCTTTGTCGGACACACCTCATACCCCGCAGGACCCGACGGTCTCATCCCTGCTTCGGCGCTCTCGGAGTCTCTGAGAGAGGCCGGACTGACGCTCAGGCGGTTCAAGACCGGCACCCCGCCCCGCATCCTCCGCTCATCGGTCGATTTTTCCGAGCTCGAGGAGCAGCGCGGCGAGGAGAAGATCACGCCCTATTCCTCCTTTTACACCGACGCGGAGAAGCTGAACTCGATAGATCAGATCTCCTGCCACATACTCTACACCAACGCCGAGACTCACCGGATAATCCGCGAGAACATAGAAAAGTCGGCGATGTACTCCGGCCTCATCAGCGGCGTCGGCCCGAGATACTGCCCGTCGATCGAGGACAAGATCGTCCGTTTCGCCGACAAGGAGCGCCATCAGCTCTTCCTCGAGCCCCTCGGCGCGAACACCGAGGAGCTTTATCTGCAGGGATTCTCTACCTCCCTTCCCCCCGACGTGCAGGACGCGATGCTCCGCACCCTGCCCGGCATGAAGAAGGCCGTGATCACCCGCTATGCCTACGCGATCGAGTACGACTGCGTAGATCCCACCGAACTCCGCCACACTCTCGAGCACAAGAAGGTGTCGGGCCTCTTCGGCGCCGGACAGTTCAACGGGACCTCGGGATACGAGGAGGCGGCCGGACAGGGGCTGATCGCCGGCATCAACGCCGCGCTGAAGCTGAAGGGCGAGGAGCCCCTAATCCTGAAGCGGTCGGACGGATATATCGGCACCCTCATCGACGATCTCGTCATCAAGGGGACGAACGAGCCCTACCGCATGATGACGGCGCGCTCGGAATACCGTCTCCTCCTCCGCCAGGACAACGCCGACGCGAGGCTCACTCCCCTCGGCCGCCGCGCGGGGCTCATCGGCGACGAAAGATGGGCCGCCCACGAGGCCAAAATGAAGGCCGTCGAAGACGAGAAAAACCGGCTTGAAAAAACTTTTGCGCAAAGTTCCGCGCTGCCCGGATTCCTTGAGAAGCAGGGCATGCCGGCGGGTGCCGGATTCACCCTCGCCGACCTTCTGCGCCGGCCTCAGCTCGACTATGACTCGATCGCTCCGCTCGATCCGGAGAGGCCCGGGCTCCCCGCCGGAGTCGTCGAGACCGCGGTCTGCGACATCAAGTACGAGGGCTACATAAAGCGCCAGCTGGCCGAAGTCCGCCGGCAGGAGAGGCTTGAGAGCTACCGCCTCCCGGAGGATATCGATTATTCCGCCGTCGGCGGCCTCAGGCTCGAGGCCGTCCAGAAGCTCTCCGCTCTGCGTCCGATGACGCTCGGGCAGGCCTCCCGCATCAGCGGGGTCTCCCCCGCAGACATATCGGTGCTGCTCATCAGACTTGGGCTGAAATAGCCCATAGCCGGGGGAAGACAGGCATATCCGCCTGAGTGTTTCCCGGAAAACACGAAAAAACAACGACGCCCGGCGCCGGGGACCTGACCGAATGAGTAAAGAAACACTGGGAGAAACAGAATATCTTTCCGCCTGCCTGAGCCAGGGTCTCAGGGATCTTTCGCTGTCCGGAGAGACCGCCCGGAAGCTCGTGCAACTTGCCGGCGACCTCGTCTGCGAGAACGAAAAATACAACCTCACGGCAATAACTTCCTTTGAGGAGATCGCCCTTCTGCATTTTGCCGATTCGCTCTCACTCAGCGCCTTCCTCCCCGCCGGAGCGTCGCTTCTCGACGTCGGTTCGGGCGCCGGCTTCCCCTCCCTGCCGCTGGCCGCGGCAAGGCCGGACCTGAAGATCACGGCGCTCGACTCGACCGGCAAAAAGACCGAGTGGATCGCCGCCGAGGCCGGAAGGCTGGGGCTCTCGAACGTCACCGCCGTCTGCGGCCGCGCCGAGGAGGTACTCGCGCCGGGAAATCCCCTGCGCGAGAGCTTCGACTTCGTTACTGCCAGGGCGGTCGCCCGCCTCGGCGTCCTCTGCGAGCTCTGCTCGGCGGGAGTAAGACAGGGCGGATCCTTCATCGCGATGAAGGGCTCCTCCGCCGCCGGCGAGACCGCGGTCATGACAAAAGCAAAGCTTGCGACGCTGTCGCTCTCGGAACCGAAGACCGAGTCGTTCGATCTCGTAAGGCCTGAGACCGGCGAGCGATACGGCAGGACCCTGCTCATTTTCGGCAAGACCGGGCCGCTGCCGCCGAAGTACCCGAGAAGTTTCGCGAAAATAAAAAAGTCGCCCCTTTTCTGACGGGACGACGG
>ONVJ01000124.1 GCA_900321265.1 uncultured Eubacteriales bacterium | reverse complement strand
CGAGGCGCTCCTCGGCGTTCATGTTGCGCTTTGCCACGGCAGTCTTGATGAGGTCGCCGGTGGAGTCGTCGCCGACATATTCGTAGTTCGTGCGGGTCCTTGAGAGTATGATGTACTTCTCACCCAGATACTTATGCTCTCCGAGAGTGTCCCTTTGATTCGCGGGGACCGTCTCTTCGGGCGGGTCGGTGTCCTCGGCGGCGGTAGTGTCGGCCGACGGCAGTGTGTCGTCGGGCGTCACGGGATCCGAGCATCCGGCAAGCGGGATCAGGAGCAGGAGCAGCGCGAGGATCAGCGCTGCGGGCGATAGGATTCTTTTCATTTTTTCTTTCCTTTCATAAGGTCGCAAACAGGAGCGGTTGTTTTCCGCAAAAAGGTCTTACAAAATAATTATAACATAGCTGCGGGAAAAAAGCAATAAGAACGAAAAACAAATTTTCATATAGACTTTAGCGTAAAAATATGATATAATTTTGTATAAGCGGCAGTCCCGGCGGGCAGGTTCTCCCGCTCCGCGGCGCCCCGCAAAAATCAAATTTTCTTCATCGGGAGGATCAGTTATGAATCTCTGCGTCCAGTCCGGAGGGGCCGTAGGCCATTTTGACAAACCGACGGTATACCGCCTTATCAAAGAAGCCGGTTTCTCGTCGATCGATCTCAACATCGACACCTGCTTCAACGCCGGATATCTGAAGGATCACATGAACGAGGGGAAGAATCCCTACGAGAAGGGTCCCGAAGCCGTTATCGACTGGTACCGGGCCGACATCGACGCGATCAGAGATGCCGGTCTCTACATCTATCAGGCGCACGCGCCTTTTCCGGCATACCGTCCCGACGCCCCCGCGGCCTTCGTCGACTATTCCATCGAGACCTTCAAGGTCGCTCTCGAGGTCTGCCGCAGGATCGGCTGCGGAAGGCTCATCATACACGGAATTTCGCTCACCCGCGGCGACATAAAGCACACACAGAAGGACATCGACGCCATAAACGAGCATATCTATACCTCGCTGATCGACACCGCGAAGGAGACCGGCGTCATTATATGTCTTGAGAATCTTTTCTACGGTCATGAGGGTGCGATCTGCGAAGGCCACTGCTCGAACGAATACGACGCCGTCGCTTTCATCGACCATCTCAACGCCCTTGCCGGACAGGAATGCTTCGGTATCTGCGTCGACACCGGACATCTCAACCTGGTCGGCAAGAACCAGTACAAATACCTGACGACTCTCGGAAAGAGGATAAAGGCATTCCATATCCACGACAACGACGGCAAGAGCGATCTTCATCTGGCGCCCTATACCGGGACGATCAACTGGGACGCCTTCTGCTTGGGAGTGAAGGACGCAGGATACGAGGGAGATCTTTCCTTTGAGACCTTCCGTCAGTACATTGCTTCGAGATACGTCGACAGCAGGCTGCTCGCCCCCTGGCTCTCACTCATCGCCGCGACCGGCCGCGTGTTCGCCGAGAGGATCCAGGGCTGATCCCTGCCTGGGCTGGTTATGAAACAGGAACTATACGACTTTGACATATTCCCGAAGGTGTTCCTCACGGGAAGACCGGCTCACATCACGGTAAAGCCGCTGGGAGTACACGCGGCATTTCCCGCGGCACTGAACATCAGGATCCGGGAATCGGCGGTGGCCGAGGACGGCCGCTATCCAGGATCGAACGGATCCCGGGACTATGCCGTCTCCCCGTCTGACGACGGATGCGTCAGGATCGACACCGATTTCAAGAACGAGGGGATGTATCACATCCAGTTCTTCAGGGAGGGGGAGAAGAAGCGCTTCCTCGAGCTTCGCGTCTACGCCCTCGCCGCCGACATGGCGGGAAGATACCCGTTCAAGGGAGATCTGCACATGCATACCTGCCGCTCGGACGGGAGGGAGGGACCGGCCGTCGTCGCAGCCAACTACCGGCGCCACGGATACGATTTCACCGTCATCTCGGATCACAGGAGATACTATCCCTCGCTCGAGGCGCGCGCCGCCTTCGGGATCGGTAAGGACGACCGGTCGCCGCTGACCGATTATCGCATCGTCACCGGCGAGGAGATCCATCTGCCGCAGAACGACGCGCACTATGTCAACTTCGGCGGAAAATGGAGCATCAACGCTCTCGTCGAGCCCAACAAGAACTGCGACGACAGAGGCAACTCCCCCGAGGTCCGCAGCCTTGACGGCGTCTGCCCCGAGCCGATGACCGACGTCGAATTCAGGGCGATGATCGCCGAGAGAGCGAAGGATGTCCCGCTGCCACTCGAGTCGGAGAGGCTCAGCTTCGCCGCGCTCGAATGGGAGCACGAGCAGGTCGCGAAGGCCGGAGGGCTGGGGATATTCCCGCATCCCTACTGGCTCTGCTCGACGATGCAGATCAGCGAGAAATTCCTCCGCTTCGTATATGAAAGGCAGCCCTTCGATGCCTTCGAGGTCCTGGGAGGAGAGAGCTACTTCCAGCACAACGGCTTCCAGACCGCCTTCTATTACGAAGAGCGCGTCAGGGGGTTCGATCCGCCGGTGGTCGGCAGCACCGACAGTCACGGATCGACCGAGTACAACCGCAACCGTCTGGTATGCTCGACGCTCATCTTCTCGCCCGAGAACAGGACGGATGCGCTGATCGATTCGGTCAAGAAGAAATATTCGGTCGCTCTCGACACTATCAGCGCCGAATACCGCGTCGTCGGAGATTTCCGCTGGGTCAAGTACGCCGCCTTCCTTGAAGACGAGTATTTCCCGCTCCACGATCTTCTGACCTCCGCCGAGGGAACATACCTGAAGAGATACGCCTGCGGTGACGCCTCCGCAGAAAAGGTTCTGCTGTCCATGAAGGGGCAGATCCCCGCGATGCTGGAGAAGTATTTCGACATAAAGAAATGATATCCGGTCCTATCCGGATACTCAAAAACGAAAAGCAGGCATGACCGTAAATAATGTCGTGGTACCGATTGCGGCCGTGCGGATACCGTACCAAAGGAAACCGACTGTAATGAGTAAAATTCGCCTTTTTTCCCTGATCCTTGCGATCCTGACCGTCTTCTCGGCCTTCTCTCTGTCTTCCTGCGGAAAGAATCCGCCTGACGGCGGACAGACCGAGACCGAAGAGACGACCGTCGAGGCCACAGAGCCGCCGGCTTCGACGACGCTATGCCTTCTGAAGGACAAAGAGCCCCTTGTGAGAGTCATACGTCCCGAAGGGGCCGCAGCAGAATCCGAAACCGTCTCGATCGCAAAACAGATAGTCAAATCCTTTTCCGCCTTTACAGAAAGCATCGTCGAGCTGTCGACCGACTGGACCAAGGACGGGGTGCACGACAGCGAATCCCTTGAGATTCTCGTGGGCAACACCGACTACGCCGAATCGGCCGAAGTCCTCTCGACGCTTAATTACGGAGAGTACGCGGTAAAGGCTGTGGGCAACAAGATCGTCGTCGCGGGTTATACCGACACCGCCATTTCGAGAGCGGGCAACATCATAATCGACACGATAATCCAGGCCGGGATCGCCGGAGGAAAGACGACGGTCGAGATCCCGCGCGACATTTCCTACTCGGGCAAGGCCAACGCCGATCTCGCCGAAATACCCGTCATGGAGGGCGATTCGCTTTCCGCGACATACTACAATCCCGGAGACAGTTGCTCCGAGATGATCATCGGCAACACCTCGCGCGAGGACTACGACAGATATCTGCAGAAGATCGAAAGTCTGGGATTTACAAAGGCTTATTCGAACGACATAACCGAAAACAGCTTTGCGACCTTTTATAACGACAAGTACACCCTCAACGTCGGATTTTACAAATACAATCTGCAGACCAGGATCATTCTGGAAAAGTACTCGGAACCCGTGCTGAAGCTCCTGACCGACGAAAACAAGACGAACGTCGTCACGACCTCGCAGATCTCGATGCTCGGCCTTGAGTACAAGAAGAGCGACGGGACCTACGCCGGAAACGGCCTCTCGATCCTTATCAGGCTCACCGACGGACGCTTTATCGTCGTCGACGGCGGCTTCAACCGCGCCGCACAGGCCAATCTCCTCGTCGATACCATGAAGGATCAGTCGAAGGATTATCTGGCCTCGACCGGGGGCAGGATGCGGATAGCCGCCTGGATCATCACACACGCTCACGGCGACCACGACGGAATGATCGTAAAGCAGTACAGCGTCATCAAAAACGCCGGGATCATCGTCGAAAATTTCCTCTGCAACTTCATGTCTGACAGCGAACGCAACCTGGCGATCAACTCATACCTGAAGGCAGGCAAGGGCAACTGGTCGGAGGGCGAGGGCGGAAACTGGACGCAGGTCTATGACGCCGCTTCCGCGCTGGGAGCAAATATGATCATAACGCATGTGGGACATGAATACAATTTTGCAGACGCGAAGCTTGAGGTCCTCTATACCATCGAGAGTTTCGGCCCGGCTCTCTGCAACGCGCTGAACACCACATCTCTCATCATCAAGATGACATTCAAGGACCCGGTGACCGGGAAGGAGACCGTCTATATGAGCACCGGAGACGCCAC
Source organism: uncultured Eubacteriales bacterium (assembly GCA_900321265.1). GTDB lineage: Bacteria > Bacillota > Clostridia > Oscillospirales > CAG-272 > CAG-390. Next base: position 1,511 of record ONVJ01000124.1, on the reverse strand, counting down.
CGGAAACGGCTTCGAGATCTCGAAGAAAATGTACGGAAGCTATCTGAAGTCTGATCTGCTTCAGGTCGCTCACCACGGCGGGACCACCTGGGGCAACGACAAGGGAACTATGGACGCCTATAAGGCCATCTCTCCCGCGACGCTCGTCTGGCCGATGGGACAGGTCGCCTATCCCTCTTACAAGACAAAGACCCACAACACCGTCCTCTTCAGCCCCGCCAACCCGAATTTCAAAGAGGTCTATATCGCCGGTCCCGAGGGGTCTGTGACGGTATTCCCGCTGCCCTACACGGTAGGCTCGGCTGTCGCGAACATGAAACCTCTGCCCTGACCGGCTTGGGTTGAACGAAAATCCTTAAAAAAAATAAAAAAGGAGTCTCATGCCATGAAAAAAAACGCGATCATCATTGCGAGCGTCATTGCGCTTGCCGTACTGCTTTCGGTTGCAGCCTCGGCGGCCGTAGTACCCACGGACTATTCCGCATACGGACAGGTAAAACTTGAAGGCTACCTCGGCGGCGACGCTCCGGCTCTCGACGGCGTCTTCGACGACGGCGAATACCAGAACGTATTCGAACAGAAGGAAGGGACCGCAGGCTTCAGATTCGTCGATGATGCCAGCAAGGCCATTATCAAATCGGTCAGATTCGGCATTACCGTTACCGATGACGCCATCTACCTCGGAGTGGAGGTGTCCGAGCCCTATTACAGGTACAGAGGAACGGCAGCCGGAAGCAACGTTCAGTTTATGTTCGGCTTCAATGTAGGCGACAAGTTCTATACCTGCATGGACCGTCAGATGCTCACGCTGAACATCAAGGAAGACCTTACTCTCTTCAGGGCAAATACCGTCCTCACCTATAACGATCAGGGCAAATTCAACGGCAAGGACCAGTTCAAATACGATGCCTCGATCTACGGCGGAGACGCTGCCAAGAGGTATGACGACAAGGGAACCACAGTGTACGAGGTAAAGCTCCTCAAAGAGAAGATCCCCGCCGCGCAGAAAATCTACGGCGCAGACGGTAATCCCACCGGAGAGACATCGATCACTTCGGTGCCCGATTCCTTCTTCGTATCATACGAAGCCATCGGCTACGATGCCGCCGGGAACAAGGGAACAGTCCAGTTCCGCACCATTCTCAGCGAGGAAGCCAAGAACACCATCAAAGATCAGGACGGCTGGGTTGCCACATTTGCCCCGCACTTCCTCGTCCTGACCGAAAAACCGGCAGCGACTGAAGCTGAGACCGTCCCCGCGACGACACCCGAGAGCGGAGCGACCACGACAGTCCCCGCGACGCAGCCGGGTACCAACCCGACGACAGGCGACAACACAGTCGTCTTCATCATCCTCGCGCTCTTCGCACTGGCTGTTCCCGCCGTCGCGGCAGTCGCAAAGATAAAGAAGGACTGACCCGACCGCGCCTGATGCAATGAAATAAAACGGGGCTGTCAAAAAAGTCGGACTTTTTTGACAGCCCCGCACATGTCACGGCCGGGAAACCGTG
>ONVJ01000122.1 GCA_900321265.1 uncultured Eubacteriales bacterium | reverse complement strand
TTATATTCTTTTCCGTCATATCCGAAGGCAAGATCGAGATTGCTGTCGACAGACCCGGCCTTGTGTCTCTGAAGACTTGAGGGGGTGCGGGAAGGAGCTGGCTTCTGCGCCTGAGGGGTTGCAGTGTCCCCCGTTCCGCGGGATGTATCCGCGTATCCGAAGGCGGCAAGCAGCATGTCGTCCGAAAGCTGTCCATCCGCGCGGGCAGGCTCCTCGCCTGCGGTCTCATCAGACTCCGAAGTCCCGGAGCTCACATCATCCCCCGCTTCTTTTGCGGAAAAGTCGGAACCCGAAGAAACCTCCTCCTCACCCGAAGCAATTCCGAAGGATCCTTCCCCGATACCGGTGCCGACCGCTTCATCTGCGCTTTCCGCAAAGACGGTATCTCCGGCTTCGGCTTCGGTGCCGTCCTCCGGCGCCGATTCGGTATTGAGGGCAAGATCGTTCATTATTGACGATATAAGCTCCTCTTTGCCGTCGGCCTCGGTCAGGTCCCCCGCACCGTCGGTATCCACGGCTTCCGCGTCTGCCGAATCCGAAGCCATAAAGGCATTAAGATCGGGCGCTTCGGCGGATGCCTCGTCGGGAGATACACCGAACTCTTCTCTCAGATCGCTGACCAGAGACGCAAAGAGATCGTCGTCCACTATGCTCTGATGTCCGCTTTCAGAACCGTCGAAGAGGTCGTCGGCCGAGAGTCCGGCATCTTTGCCGGTCTCCTCCGCTGAATCCGCGACAGCCTCCGCCTCAGCCGGGGCGCTCTCCTTCGCGGCATCTTCGCCGCCGGCCGGAGCTTCACCCTCCGCAGCTGCGGAAGCGGCTTGCGCAGCTTCGGGAGCGGATTCCTGAGCGGGGCCGGAGGGAGTCTCCTCTTCTGACGCAGCACGGCGTTTTTTCAGTTTTTCTATGATCGAGGATAAGGACTCGTTGTCAGCCATTTATTTATGCACCTTTCCCGGGCATTATGCCCGTATGTGTCTTTTTCTTCATTTAACGTGTCTCTTGTGAGCTGCTTCGCAGAGCACCGCGGCAGCCGCGGCCGAAACATTGAGCGAATTGATCCTTCCGTAAAGCGGAAGCGACACTATAAAATCGCTCTTTTCTTTTATCAGCCTTGATATTCCCGAGCCCTCGCTGCCGAAGACGAAGGCGGCGGGGCGGTCAAGGTCGCAGGAATAGAGATCCTCTCCCCCCGCCTCGGCGGAATAGATCCAGATCCCCTGCTCCTTGAGACGGTCGATCTCCGCAGCCAGATTCGGCACTCTTGCCACCGCCATATGCTCAAGCGCGCCGGCAGACGCTTTGGCGACCACCGCCGTCAGTCCGGCGGATCTCCGCTTGGGGATTATGACGCCGTGTACTCCGGTGCATTCGGCGGTCCTTATGACCGCACCGAGATTGTGAGGATCCTCAACTCCGTCAAGTATGACGATGAAGGGCTGCTCGCCGCGTTCCCGGGCGATATTCAGAATATCGTCGACGTCGCAGTATTCCTTCTGCGATGCGTATGCGGCGACTCCCTGATGTACTCCGCCGCGGCAGAGACGGTCGAGCTTTTCCTTTTCGGTATCGACGACGGGTATCCCTCTCGCAGATGCCTCGGCACAGATCACAGGCAGCGATCCGTCGCGTTCGCCGCGCTTGACAAGAATCTTGTCTATCTCTCTGCCCGATCTGAGGAGCTCCCTTACCGCGTTTCTGCCGAACACTATGCCTTCCGGGACCTCTTCCGCGTCCCGGTCTCTTCTGATCGGTCTTTTGCTGTTCACTCTTGCCCCCAGGCCTTTCGGTCAGCCGTTTTTCCCAAAAGACCGGCGGTCCGGTCCCGGTTATACTGGCATAGTATATATTATATCATATTTTTAAATTTTTGTATAGTCTTTTTTTGATACCGGAAAAATCATGCCCGCTTTCTTCCCGGACAATGCTGCGGCCCCCGTCCTTCAGGGCGGGGGCCGCAATAATCAGTTGTAAGCGGTGAGCCTCATCAATCGGCGGTAAGTCCGGATCTCTCTATGCCCTGTACCAGGAAGTTCTGGAGGAAGGCGTAGATGATGACCAGCGGGAAGATGATCATGATGCCGCAGGTGTTTCTGATAGCCGAGTAGTAGAGGTTCTGTCCGGCGTAGCTGGTCTCGAGAGTTTGCGGGATCGCGACGATATCCGGCATCAGCACCGTCTTATGCGTGGTAAAGAATAGCCTCGTATAGAAGTCGTCAGTCCACTGCCATGAGAAGGCGAACAGGAAGACGGTTATCATCATCGGCACCGACAGAGGAATTATGATCTGCAGGAATGTCCTGAAGACGCCCGATCCGTCGATATACGCCGACTCCTCAAGTTCGTCGGGAACGCCGCGGAAGAACTGGCGGAGCATAAAGATATACAGGCCGTTCTTGAAGGCGAGACCGGTGAGCGAGAGCACGATCAGGGGCATGAAGGAGTTGTTCAGGTTGAGCGCTCCGTCGCTTATGATGCCCTTGATCAGCTTGTTGCTGCTCTCTGAGCCGAAAATGTTGATCGATTTGAGAATGTCGTTGATCCATCCGACCTCTCCGACTCTCGCGTGCCCCGAAAGGAACTTGATGATGCCGAATATGTCGAAGAATCTGAACTTCATGAAGAGAGAAAGCTGCAGGGTCTGGTGAGGCACGACCATCGTCAGGATGACGGCCAGGAAGACGTACTTGTTGCCCTTGAATTTGAACTTCGCGAGTCCGTATCCGATAAGGCAGCAGATAAACACCTGGATAAGTGCAGTCGATCCGGCAAGCAGCAGAGTGTTGCCGAAGGCCTCGAAATAATGGTTCTCAAGAACTATGAACTTGTACATGTCAAGCGAGAAGTTCTTGGGAATGAGCATGACGGTCACGTCGACGAAATCGTCTCTGCCCATGAAGGAACCGGCGATCTTGCTGTAGAAAGGAAACAGCACGATATACGCGATCCCGAGGAGGAGTATGAGTCTGAATATGTACCAAACGACGTCGGTGACGAAAGCCATATTGATGAATTTCGCCTTGAGTCTTTCCTTGAGCGGAGTGCGTTCGAACTCGACTCTGATCTTGTTCTTTGACTCCTTCATGATTTTCGGAGCGGTATCCTGTGCATTCATCTTAACTTCCTCCTTTCTCAGTCTCTTCTCTGGTAGAATACGAAGGCCGAGAGGATCGCGGAAACCAGCGCTATGATGACGATGACTATCAGGAAGTACATCCATGACATCGCCGAGCTGACCTCCTGTCCGTTCGACTGAACGTAAATACCCGCAATGAACTTCATGACCCTGTTGGAATCTGTCGTGAACGAGTCGATGACGGTGTAGATCTCGGTGGTCGCCGTATCATTAAAAAAAAAAGGGAAGGTGATCTTCCAGAAGGTCTCCCAGGCGGTCGCGCCGTCGATCTGGCAGGACTCGTAGATGGCGGGCGATATCGACTGAAGTCCGGCAAGGAATATGAGCATCTGAACGCCCGAGCGGTTTACTATGTTGTAGATCTTGTTAACGACGCCGACAACATATTCGACGAGTTCGGTTCCGACTCTCATGTTTGCGAACAATCGTTCGATATCGATCGCCGAAACAATGTCTGTCGCCGTTGACTGTCCGGTGCCGTCCGCGATTCCGTCGGTATCATCCATCATCGTACCGACGAGGTTCTGAGAGTCGATCGACTCCATGATACCTGTCGCAAGGATAACGGGGATGAAGAATATGGCGCGGAAGAGCGCGCGGCCTACCATCTTCTGGTTCAGAAGGACCGCCATGAAGAGCGAGAACAGAATGATGGCGGGGATATCGAAGGCGAGTTCTCCAAGACCGGTCAGAAGAGTCCGTACGAAGTTCGGGTTGACGAACAGAGCTTCATTGTAGTTCGCCCATCCGACATTTTCAATTATGAACCCTTCGCCCGACGTGATCTTGATATGGCTGAACGAGTATCTGATGGAATCGAATATTACCGGAAGATAAACGGTCAGGAAACCGATTATGAAGGGCATTACGAACCACCATCCGGCGCGCGCCTTTCTCCTGTCGAGGGAAGAAGCGCGCTTTTTCTTTTTTACTGCCTTCTTGGGGGCACTGACCGTCTTGTTTAGCTGAAGGTCGGTAGTCATTCTTCAATCCCTCCTAACACAAAGAATGTTGAGAAAGAGTTGACGGAGCCGTCAGGGTTGATCCTGTAGCCGCCGTAAGCGGGAAGTGTGTAGCTGACTTCGTTGTAAACAGTCACAACGTCGAAATAGTTGTAGTTGATGAGGAACATGACGCCGTTTGAGTATCCGACAGCGACGATGTTTCCGCTGTTGTCGGTGTACTTGGTAACGGTGTTCTCTTCTTCCTCGTCGTCTCCGGTCTCTTCGGATCCCGAACCCTCTGAAGGATTGTAGGGATCGCTGATCTCGGTGGTTATCTCGATGATCGAGGATGCGGTCTCAAGCGCGTGCTTCGCCGAGGCGATCGCCTTGTCGGAAAGCTCTCTGACTTCCTTCTCGGTGTCGACCGCGATCTTGTTGGCGGCCTTCACGTCTTCCTTGAGCTGATCGGAATAGTCGGGAGAACTTCCAAGGACTTCGACGGCAAGATTGGAGTCGTCGACCGTCTTCAGCATCTCCTTGACGTAGTAGTTCAGTCTGGGAACTATCGTGCCGGTGATCCTGTTGATCTGGTCTCTGACCGCCTTGATGGCGTCGTTGGAGGCCTTTGTGGCCTTTGTCAGATCGGCGGAAGCGACCTTGTAATCCTCCGCGGCAGTCTCAGATTCGGTCCTGACCTCTTCAAGTCTGCCCGAGATCTTCGCGTAGGCGGCGGAGTCCTCGTCGTAAGCAGCCTTGAATCCGCTCAGTTCGGAGTGTTTCAGTTCCTTCTCCGCGTTGATCCTCGCGGTGTTGACATTGCCGAGAGCCGTATAGTAGCTGTTGGCGGCGTTGTATACCGCGGGGCCGCTGGTCTTGTCATATTCTCTGAGTGCCTTCGAGGTATCGGTTATCTCGGTCGTGGCGGCGGAGTAGGCGGCGTTGGCCTCCTGATACTGAGCGTTGTACTCCTTCAGCTGAGGATCGGTGATGGTAGAGATGATCTCTTCCTTCGTGGCTTTGAGCTTTGTTCCGTAGTCGGAGGTGAAGAGCGCCATCGCGTCCTGGGCGGCTTTCTTTTCGGATTCCGCCTTGGTGTACTCGGCCATGGTCTTTACCTTCTCGGAATAAACGACAGCGTCCTTGACGGTGTTCGGCACAGAAGTCGTTCCGTCAAAATAATTGAGGTATTTTTTCGCGGTGTCGTAGGCGTCGCGGGCGATCGCGTATTTGCCTCCGAGTGTTTCTTCCGGCTTCTCTTCGGATCTTGAGTCGATCGCGGCCTGGTCGAGCTCAGCGATAAACTCGTCGATAAACGCCTTTTCCTCTTTTTCGATCGTCTCGAGTTCGGACAGGGCTTCCTTATATTCTTTGCTGTCCTTCAGCTCTGTCTCAAACGCCTCATTGTATTTATCGAGGGCGGACTTTGCTGCGGCGTAGTCGGAAACCGCTTTGGAGATCTTGTCGATAAACGCGTCGGTGACCGTCAGCTTCTCGGCGGAAGCGATCGAGTCTGCCTCGGTTCTTACCGCGTCGAGCTCCTTCTCTGCGGTCTCGAAGGCCGCGTAGAGTTTCTTGTACTCTTCGTCCTCGAGGTATGCCGTTTCAAGAGCTTCTACTTCAGCCTTGGCATCCTCAAGCTTTTCCTGGATCTCAGCGTAGGCAAGCTCGTCGAGATATCCGAGCGTGTATTTCTCAAGCTCTGCCTTTGTCTCCTCCACCTTCTTCTTGAGAGCGATGTATTCCTCGTCCTCTTCGATAGCGGCGAGAAGCTTTTCGGATACTACCGTGAAGTTGTAATTGGCCTTGTCCTGAGCGTCCTGAAGCTTGATGTATTCGGCGTTGGACGCATAGCTGTTTTCAAGAGTCGTCCTCTTCGCGGCTGCTTCATTTCTCGCCTCCATGGCGGAAACGAACTTTTCGAGCAGGGCGCGTACCGGAGCGATATTCGAGAACTTCTCTTCCAGAGCAGCGAGTTCGGTCTCATAGCCCTGCTTCTTCGCCTCGGCGGCCTTATATGCGGCGGATTCGGTGTATGTCGCCTTGTAGTTGTCCTCGTAATCCTTCAGGGCTTTGTCCGCCTTTTCGGACTCGGTCCTTGCGGCGCCGGTCGCGGGCGTGAAGGCGTCAAGAGCTGCCTGGGCGGAGATAACGGCGGCATTGTAGGGATTCGTGGTATTGTCGGAATCGTTGAGCTCCTCGAGCTCCTTTTCGGCATCCGCGATGAGCTGCTCAAGCTTGGTCAGCTCGTCGGAGCCTGCGGGCACTGTCGAGAGAGCCTTTTTGGCACTGGTGTCGACAAGCTTCAGATAACTGATCCTTGCCTTGACCTCCGCCTGAGCGTCGGCAAGCGCGGCAACAGCGTCGGTGTATGCCTGGGCTCTGGCGATCTCCTCGGCGGTATGTCCGGCGGGATTGCTCTGAATGGCTTTCAGCTCGTTTACGCTGGCCTTGTCGGCGGCTTCGGCATCCTTAAGATTCTGTTCCCTTGCTGCCTTTGCCTCCTCGAGTGCCTTGTAAGCGGCATCTTCTTTATACGCGGTAGCGAGTCCGGAGATCTCAGCCGTGGTCTCGGCGATCTTTGCGATCAGCTCGACATACTTTTCCGCGTCCGCGAGAGTCCCGGCATACTGCAGCAGAGCCTGAAGATTTTCTTCTGTCGCGTTCTCCTTGTAAGCGGCGTAGAGTTCGGGGATCTTGTCGATACCCGCTCTGACCGCGTTCTCAACGGCAGTGTCGTAGGCTTCTTTTCTGGTTGCCGCGGTGTTGACGTTGTTTGTATAGGAGGCGTTTGCCTTCTCATAGGTGCTGAGGATCGCGGCATACGCGCCGTTGCTGCCGCTCTTCATATGGGCGCTGAAGGGATCGTTGATCTCGGTCCAGGCCTCAAGGATCGCGGCTTTCAGCTTGTCATCGTCGTATTTCTCGTCATTGAGCGTCTGAGCTGCGGCTCTTGCAGCGGAAGTCTCGATGACCTGATTGACAAGGGTCTTCATACCGATCGTCACCGTCACGTTTCCGTTTATGGCGACCGAGCAGCTGCCCTCGTCATTGGCGACCGCCTGATTGTAGAAGCCGTTGACCTGCAGCAGGCAGTTGGCGGCGCTGTCGGCGGCGTTGACACGTCCGTTGAGCAGGCTCTGGACTCTGGCTTTCTCGGCTGCCTCTTCGGCCGCCTTGGCCTCTTCTTCAAGAAGCCTCTGAGCCTCTGCGGCGTCGGCTATGACCTCATCGGGATCGGGCACGCGTTCGCCGGTGAGGAACTCGTGCGAGGTGATGAGCTCAAGCTGCAGATCCTTCGTCAGGTCGTTGATCAGCGTGTAGTATTTGACGACGTCGTTCTTAAGGATATCGTATCTGACCGAGTAGTACTCGCTGAGCACGAAGTCTTCCTTCAGCTTGGCGAAGTTCTGGTAAGCCAGGATGAAGTAGACTCCCGCGCCGTTCTCGATCGCTTTCAGCAGGCTGTAGCCTATGTTGCCGTCCATGTTGAGCGGCGTGCCGGCGAACTGCTTGCTGCCGTGAAGAACGACACCGATGAAGGGCACCGATGCGCTCGACCTTGTGTAGCGGCTGGAATCGAGCGGGACATTGAGTATGTAGTCTACGTATTTCCAGACGTAGGCGTTGGCGCCTTCGGTCATTACGTAGTCATACTTGTCTCCGATCTCCTTTACCGCCTCGATCGTCTGCTTCTTCGAGTCTTCGCGGTTGTAAGGCTCATCCTCGTCGAAGTCGGAGTTGAGGGCGGTTCCGAGGGATGCGATGGAGATCGTCTTGTCCACTCCGTCCCCGTAGTATTTCAGCAGGTTCTGATTGAACTTCTCATAGAAGTGAGAGTAGTATGCGGGGGATACGCAGAGGTCGAAGCGTCCGATCATCGTCTGTCTCGTGGCGCTGTAGTACCTCTTTGACATATAGGTGTTGTTGATCGACTTGACTATATGCTTCTTGAATGTAAGTCCGTCGAACGCCTTGTTGGTGCTCGATCTGACATATGCGAAGTTGAAGTCGGGGAATACCTGGAAGCCCTTCTGCTTCGCATAGCTGACAAGATCTTTGTATCCTTCGGCGCCGCCGACGACCTTCTCCCACTTGAGTCTGTAGGGGATCGAGGCGTACATACCGCCGTTGGCGTATCCGGTGAGCTTGAACTTGATGTTGCCGACTCCCTCGGCGGAGAGCTCGTCATACATCGTCTTGATATTTTCGAAGGAGCTCAGCGCTGCCATCGTGTTTACCGGGATCGACATGATCTTTTCAACAGTCTCGATCGCGCCGAAGGTCTCGATATAGGCGGGAATGTCGGCGGAAACGTCGGAGGACTCAAGCCTCTGGAGATCGCCCTTGTAGGTCAGGTAATCTCTGTACGCAGTCGCCATGCCCATCCAGGTAGGCTCGTATGTGTTCTCCAGTCCCTTTTCCTCGGCAATGGTCCGGTCGGTGAGCATAATGTACCTGACCTTGTAGTTGCCGACATACTTTCTCGAGCAGACGACCGTCCAGGTGGCGTTTGCGCCGACCGAGATCGCGTTGGCGAGGTTGTATGAGTCTTTGGGTCTGGGATAGAAGAGCATGCTTATCGAGTTGTACTTGCTGAGCGAGCCCGCGTGGTATGTGGACAGCTCGGCGAGGGCGTCGCCCTCCTCGATGATGGCCACGAATCCGCGGTCTTCATTATAAGTATAGTCGACTTCGACTTCCTCGTATTCCGCGGGGGAGAGCACTTCGCCGGTGTTCGGATCCCTGATCTCTTCCGCGACCAGCTGCTTCTCTACCGACTGACGGATGTCATGGTAGTTGGAAACGATCCCGAATACCGGGTAGCGGACGGTCTCGGAGTGGGTCCCGCTTATGTTGTTGTAGGCGAAGTCGGCTCCGTAGACCTTTGCGTTGATCGTGGTCGTGTTGTTCGTCGCGAGGTCCTCGTGACGGAAGAGTGTGCCGGATCCGTCCGGGAAGAAGTTATAGCCTGTGAACTTCTCGGCCTTGTCTCCGAGCAGGTAGTTGGCTCCGGCGCCCATATACTGAAGCGGGCTGATGTAGACGAGCTGATAGAGCGATTCGTCGAATCTCAGACCGTTGACCGGGCAGCGGAAGGACATGCCCCATTCGTCAAGGGTATACTCCAGCGCGACCTTGAAGAGCGCGGGGTTCTTGTCGGAGCCTTCATACTCGGTGAGAGCATGGTCGGCTTCGAGCATTTCGTAGGTGTATGAGGGAGCGTAGGTCTTGATGTAGTTCTCTATCCTCATCGTCTCTGTCGTCGTAGCGTCTGTAGAGAAGACGTAGACGTTCATTTTCTTACAGATGGGATAGGCGGCTACCAGAGATTTCTTCTCGGGTTCTGTCGCGCAGGCTTCGGTCGCCTTGTACTGATAGTAGGCGAGGAGCTGCATGAAGTTGAACCAGAGCGAGTTTCCGCCCGAATCCGGGACCGCTTCTTTTCTCTTCGATACCGGGAAGTAGTCTACCCAGTTGAGTTCGATAAGGCCGGAATCGCGGGAGATCTCGTTGATCTCGTTCGCGAAGGGCTCGAGGATCTCGGTCTCGAAGTGGGTCTTCTCTATGACCTTCGGGACCAGCATTCTGGTCTCCTCACGGCCGATGGAGTATTCGACGCGGATACCGTTCTTGATGTTCTTGATCTTGATCTGGCCGTTCATCGCGGCCTCTTCAAAGGAGTACATCTCCTTCTCGGTATCGTTGTCGACGTATCTCACCATGAGCTGGGACATCAGCTTCTTCTTGGTGGAATCCGACGGTCCCTGCTTGGAGGGATATTTGGCTCCGACGTCATAGGGGTTCGAGAAGAGGATCTGACCCGAAGAGAGGTTCTTGGTGGCGACCTCGCCGGTCAGCCTGTCGGCCCAGAGCTGATACCCGTCTTTTTCGAGCAGCATCTCCATCGAAGCCAGCTTATCCTCGGCAGTGGCAAACTCGAGAGTGAGGTACTGCTCAAGGGTGGATTTGTAATCGACGGTGTCTGTCGGCTTCTTTGTCTTGGAATCGATCTCGAAGACCAGATCGACCGCGTAGGCCCCGACGTCGACGATGAGCATCGCGACGAGGATGATGACAGACAGGGTCATTGCAATTATTTTCTTCATTTCAATTCTCCTTCTGCCTTTACAGTCGATAGTTGATCTCGACGATGATGTTGGTAATGAAGCTGACCATCTTTCCGACGAGAGTCGTGAACAGGATGGCGACGAACATGATGAACGCCATGGCTATTATCGTTCCGACGGTGGTTATGATATTCTTGCCGATCGAATAGTCGTGCGTCACCATCGTGCCGAGGAAGATGAGCAGGAAGGCCCATATCATTCCGACCGAGTTGATGAAGTTGACGAGCTGAAGCTCTGTCGAGATGGCGACGTTCGAGAAGATCGTCATCGGGATCATGAGCATCGGGATCGGCACGAGCGAGTAGGAAACGGCGACGAAAACGTCCTTGAAGCTTCCTTCTCCGTCAAAGAGCGTCGTCAGGCACCAGTTGGCGACCACGAAGAGAAGGTGGGGAACAATGACGCCGAGCGCGTCGCTGAGGATACCGGCATATCTGCCCTGCGGATTAACAAGGTAGCCCGAGCCGATGTCCTGGTAGAAGACCGCCAGGATCGTGATGAGCACGAAGACGAGCGAAGCTCTGACCGAGCCGCGCTTCTCGTGCTTCAGATCCCAGAAGCCGTCGAAGGGATGGAAGATGAGGTGGAAGGCGAAGAGCAGCTCCTCACCGAATGTCCTCTTCTTGCCCGAAGTCTCTGCGCGCTTGTTGACCTTGCCCGCGTATTTGAAGAATATTACGAGGGCCGCTATGATTATGATCACGAAGAGCGGGATCAGGAGCACGTATCTCGAGATCCAGTCCTTTCTGATCTCCTTGTAGGAGTCGGACCAGCCGCCCTTTGAATAGGCCGCCTCGTAGTACTCCATCGCCTCTCTGTACTCGCCGTTGCGGTAGAGGGCGTCGGCGATGCCGATGTAGGCAACGTCGAAGTTGGAGTTTCTCTTCAGGATCTCGGTCCAGTCGTCTATCGCGCGGTCATACTGGCGGGAGTTCTGGTTCGTGAGAGCGTTGATGAGGATGTCTCCGTATTCTGTCCTCTGGAATACCGTGATATTCTTGTTCGTCTTGTCGAGAACGAGCAGCTTTGAGTCGGACATATAGTCGATCGACTGGATGCTGACCAGGTTTCCGAGCTGAGAGCCCGAATCGCCGAAGGCGAAGAGCAGGTTGCCCTCCTCGTCATAGGTGAACACCTTCTGGCGGAGAGTGTCGATGATGGACCAAGTGAACTCAGGTCCCGAGGCGACGTCGATGATCTTGGAAACGCCGTTGATCGATCCGTCGGATGAGGAGCCCGAATTGTTGATCTCGCCCGCAGGCGGCCAGAAGCCGTTGCGGTGCATGACCTCGTCGCCCGACTTGTTAAGGAGCTTGACCGGCATATAGTCGCCGGATTTCGTCTTCTTCTTGATCTCGCTCGCGACCTTTTTGCTGTCGATCGAGGAGGTCGTGACGAACATCAGACCCTTTTCGTTGAGATCGATGTTGTTGAACTCAGAGGCTATCAGAAGCTCGGTCTGGGCTCTCTGGTCCGAGTTCATGATCTTTCTCCAGAGCTTGTCCCAGGCGGATATCGCGACCTTCTGGGCGCCGATGAAGGATATGAACTCGCCCTCGCTGGTCATAACGATGATGCCCTGATAGGTAGTCGAAGAAACGATGTAGAGCCTGTTGAAGGAGTCGACCACGAGCGCCACCGGCTTGTAGACCGCGCCGGTATCGAAGAGGGCGTCCTCGGGGGCGGCGATGACTCTCAGGAAGTTTCCTTCAAGGTCGCAGGTGACGATCCTGTTCTGGTTGGTATCGGCGATATAGATCGTGTCCGAGGTGACGAAGACGCCGTTCGGAGCGTTGAGCTTGTCGGGGATACCCTGATCGTTGATGAACTCGCTGATCGCGAACTTGTATTTGAAATACCTGTCAAGAACTACGATCCGGTTGTTGTTCGTGTCGGAAATATAGACGTTGTCTTTATCGTCCACGAAGATATCTGTGGGGTTGTCAAGATTCTTTGACAGACCCATGTATGTGCTGTCTATCTCCATCAGCGGAGTGTAGGCGTCGGGGGAGTGGAGGGCCTGACCCGATATCGAATAGGTATAGGTCTGATAGGTCCTTCCGGCGCTTACGGGCATCGCCGCGAGCATGATCACGAGGATCACGACCGAGAAGACGGCAACAGCTGTCTTTTTAAACTTCACTTTGCTGCCCCCTTAATCCTTCATTCCCGACGATCCCATCGTCTCGATGATGTTTGACTGAGTTATGACGAATACCAGTATAGGCACCGCCATCATTATGACCTGCGAAGCTGCCGAAGCTCCGGCACGCTTGATACCTCCGGCGGTGATCTGTCCGATCGCGTAGTTGAAGGACTTGAGCTGCTCGGAGTGGATGTAGATCGAGGAACCGGCGTTCCAGAGATCCTGGAAGGAGTAGATGATGAGGGTAAGCCATGCGGGCTTGACCATCGGCATCGCAATCACCCAGAAGGTCTTGAACTCGGACGCTCCGTCAAGTCTCGCCGACTCGAGGACGGCGTCGGTGACGTTCGATTCCATGAACTGCTTCATCAGGTAGAGGCCGAGGGTGTGGCCCCATGCCGGAATGATCAGCGCCCAGTAGGTGTCGACCATATGCAGCGCGCTCATGATGATGAAGTTCGTAACGGCGGTGACCGTCTTGTGGAACATGAGCGAGGAACGGACCACCTTGAACATCCACTTGCGCCCCGGGAACATTACCTTCGAGAAGGCGTAGGCGGCAAGAGATCCGAAGAAGAGGTTGCCTACAGTCCCAAGAACGGTGATGAACACCGTATTGAAGATGTAGCGGGAGAAGGGGACCCAGGAGGTGTTCATGAGGACGAAGAGGTCCTTGAAGTTCCTGAAGGTCGGGTTTACGACGTAGAATCTGGGCGGGAACATCCAGAGTTCGTCAAGAGGCTTCAGCGACTGCATGATGACGTAGAGCATCGGCAGGAACATGAAGGCTCCGAGAAGCACGAGCAGGAAGGTTATGCCCGCGTCACCGCCGACCGAGCGGTTCAGTACTACCTTGTGTTTTCTGGTTCTTAATCTTGCCATTTCTACGAACCTACCTTTGAAATCAGCTTCTTGACCAGCGCGTTCGCGCCCATCATTATGGCAAACAGTACGACGGCTATCGCGGATGAATATCCGACTTCGAACCTCGCTCCGCCGTAGTCGTTAAGGTGATGCATGATCGTCCATGCGCAGTAGTCGACCGACGGGTTTCCGCAGAGGGCGTCGACGACTCCGCCGAAACCGAAGGAGGAGGTGATCGACATAATAGCGCCGAACATCAGCTGCGGTCTCATCGACGGAAGGGTTATGTACCAGAGTTCCTGCCAGCGGTTTCTTACGCCGTCGACGGCGCCCGCCTCGTAGAGCGAACGGTCGACGCCCTGCAGACCGGCGATGAAGGACAGGAAGGAGGTACCGAGCGACATCCAGAGTGCGACAACGATACACAGAGGCATGACGTAGTCGGCGTCTTCGAAGAACTGAATCTCCTCGTCAATAAGATTGTAGTTGAGGAGGAATCCGTTGACCCATCCGTAGGAGTCGCCGGAGAAGAGTGTGCCCCAGATGAGATAGACGTGGCCGGAGATCGAGGGAGCATAGAAGATGAGCGTCACGACGGCTCTGATCTTAGGCTCGAGCTCGTTGATGAACCAGGCCACCATAAAGGACATCAGATAGCCGGCGGGACCGACTATCGCTGCGAACACGAATGTGTTCTTGATCGCGATCAGGAAGATATCGTCGTCAAGGAAAAGGCGGATGTAGTTGTCCAGGAAAACAAAGTTCGGAGTCTGCAGCAGGTTGAAGTCCGTAAAGCTTATGACCATCGAGACCACGACCGGCGCGACGGTGAACAGGGTGAACACGAGCATGAAGGGTGCGATCATGACGTATCCGACCTTGTTGCGGTTCATCTCTTTCAGCGTATACCGAAACCTTGAAATATCCTTTTGGGACACAGCCTTTGTTGCTGTTTTAGACATTTATTTCTCTCCTTACTTGGATTATTCTTCGGTCACTCAAGCGGATATGACGCCTGATAAATCTTGAGGCTGTCTGCGCAGACCGAGATCTTTTCGCAGATGCTCTCGATCTTCTCGTTGCCGGGAGCCTTGGCGAGGAGGTCGTTGCCGGCCTTTCTCAGAGCGTCGATGTAGACATCGTCGCAGTATGCCTTGAAGGTGGCGTTCTCCTCGATCTCACCCAGCACTCGTTTGATCTCCGCGATCTCTGCCGAGCAGGAGGCGGCGACAGACGCGTCGAGGGCGTCTATCTCGGCAAGCGCCTGATCCTTGCGCTTGCTCGCCAGCGTCTCTCCTACTTCAAGAGTCTCAAGTCCGAACTCGGCGCGTTTGCGCGTGATTTCCTTATTTATAATATTGATGTAGCTGAGCAGCTTGGAAACAGGCTCGTCGCCGTCGTTATAGGCACCGAGGAAGGAGAACTTGGTGTAACGGCCGATGATATATGCTCCGGGATAGTTGGGGATCGAAGCGAGATTCTGGAACTGTGAGATCAGCGCTTCCCTTTCCTTGTTCGTCCAGGGCATCGTTTCGAGAGCCGTGATGTTGGCTGTGCCGTGCTTGGCTGAGTCGCCGAGTATCGCGATCATCTCGTTGGAATAGTTGACCTGGCAGTCCTTGCCGACATGCCACTTCATGAATTCCCATGTCCCGTCCTTGTCTTCGCAGCCGTTGATCATGACGATCGCCGAGACAGTCGAGACCGAGACGTTGTTGATGAACTCCTTGCCGGTCTTGGGATCGGTGATCCTGTATCCCGGGACGGGAACGAACTCCCATGCGCCGCGAAGTTCGGTCGCGAAGACGATCAGGTGGTTGTAGGTGCCGTTGTAGCCGGCGATACCGATCGGCATCTCGCCTGTCCTGAAGCGGTTGACGAAGTCGTACTTGTAGGGGAGCTTGTATGTCGTGAACATGTTGCACATCGTCTCGAAGGAATCGAGAGCGACGTTCGAATCGAGGTTGATCCTCATTCCTCCGTCGGCGAAGAGGGTTCCTCCCATCTGATAGAGGAAGATCTTGTAGTCGTTCGAAAGACCGATCGTCATCGAGTTCTGGCTGAGTATCGTAGCCGCCTCGATCAGGTCGTCCCAGGTGTCGAGCGTGGTGATGCCGAGCTCGTAAAGGATATCCGAGCGTATGAACATCATCGGGAAGGCCTGAGTCTCGGGCAGACCGTAGTAATGCATCTTGTTTTCTGCATCCGGGATACCGAGAACGAGCATCGCGGCCTCATTGAACTGAGCGTCGGGGTTCTTTATCGGATCACCGTTCCCGTCATAGACGGTATTCAGTTTTTCATCGGTCTTGTAGTAGAGCAGGTCCGCGAACCCGGCAAGATCCTCGATCTCGATGAGCGCTCCGCGGATGGCGTAGTTGATAACGTTGTCCTCACCGAGTCCGATATAGGCGTCGGGGCCCTGACCGGCCAGGATCGAGGGAAGCAGCGTGCCTCCGGCGACCAGCTTGAGGTCGACGGTATAACCGGTGTTGGGGGTGAAGTCGTTGTTGATCAGGTTTCTGATGACCTGCGCCTGGTCACGACCGTAGGCGTTCCATACCTGAAGAGCTTCCTTCAGCTCGCTCTCCTTGACCATCGAACCCATGCGGTTGTAGTTTCTGAAGAAGGAGTGCCAGAAGCTGAGGAACTCGTGCTTCAGAGACTGGAAGAAGTTAGCCTTGCCGCGCGGAAGCTTTTCGTCGGCTCCCTGGATCGTGATATAGTCGAACTGGAGCGGCTGGGTCTTGGCGTTGGAGAGCCAGGTGCCGAGGTTTCCTATGTAGGATTTCAGCTGCTTCATGTTCCTGGCGAACTCGTCCTCGGGGTTGCGGCCCATCTTGTCGAGCAGCCAGGCGACCTTCTCAAGCGTCGCGATGTTGGAGGATTTTCCTCCGGCAAGCGAGTTGAGCTCATCGGCGATCTTTCTGATCTTTCCCGACTGGATGATGATCTGGATAACGGTATCCGGCATGACCGTCGAGAAGGAGTAGTCGCGGGATTCGTCGGGAGACGCGCCGGTAAGACGCATGATGTTCAGATAGGCGCCGTTGATGGCGTCAAGCGAGGCCTGGACCTTTCTGACTATCTCGCCCATCGTTCCGAGGGTTACCTCGAACTTGATGGTGTAGGTAACGCCGGCCTCAAAGTAGAATTCGCAATCTACGTAATCAAGGATCTCGTTGCCCTTTTCGTCGACCGAGACCTTGCCGAACCGGAGCGGGAAGGCGTTCCAGTCGGGATCGTAGTTGAAGCGGAGCTCGCGGGCCTCGTCGAAGGGAACTCCGTTGTAGTACCCGTCTGCACCGGGGGCCAGCGAGGAATCGCTGTAGATGTAAAGCGCACGGGAGGAGTACATACCGTCGTTCACATGCTGCCTGAACCTGGGAACGATCTGATACATGCCTGACGTGGCGACCTCAAAGGAGTAGGATACCCACTGCTGCGAGACCTGCCACTTTTCACCTCCGAGGGTGTTGAGGACCACGCGGCTCTCGTCTGTAGGGCTGTTCACCGCCGAGGATCTGTCCTCAACGGGGTATATCGTGTTGGTGGAGGTGGCAAGGGGCTCTTCCGCCTCGAACCTCACGATATCGGTGCCCTTGGGCTTGGACGCGAACTTCGCCCTGTAATCGTCAAACGACATGACCTTTTCGTAGGGCAGAAGCTCGATGCTGCCGATGGCGATCGCCTCGGCAAGCGCCTCGAGGGTGATGATGTTTTCGCCCTTTTCAAAGACGAAAACGAAAGGATCCTTGTAGAATCCGTCGATGTCCTTTACGGTCAGGGAACACCATTCCGGACGCTGCACCGCGGTGGTGCGGATCTCGTTGTTGTCGATGTCGCGCCTGAAGTGCCTGACCGTACCGTCCTTCAGCGTATTTTCGTCCTCGGGGGCGTAGACCGTCTTCCACACCTTAGTGAAGCCGATCGTGTAGGCCTCCGAGAAGGGGACCTTGCCGTTGATCCTGAGGATCCTCTGGATCGAGGTCGAGGACGACTCGGATTCGGTCGGCCAGTAGTTGACCCTGATCACGTATTTGGCCGTCTCGGGCAGCGTGAATTTGTAGGCCACGGTACCCGTCGAGCCTGTTTCGAGAGCCGATTTGCCGTCATGTTCGGTCTTTTCTACCTTCGCGGTAGTTCCGTCCGCGAGATAGGCTGTGCCGTCGATGACTTTGGCTTCGGTCGCGTTGGGATAGAGCGCTTCGTTCGAATACTTTGCCGTATAAGCTTCGTAGGAAAGCGCCTCCTGCAGTTCCTTGGCAGTTGCTATCGCGTTGCTGGAATAGGAGATCTTGATCTCTTCGGTATCCGCATCGGCAGCCGATACGGATATGCCGAAGCAGCCCAAGGCCGTCAGCAGCGCCAGCAGCAGTGCAGTTAACCGCTGGAATTTCGTTACCATAGTGGTTCCTCCCGGTGAAATTATAATTAAGCAATAATATAATATCACAAAACGATTGTGAAAGTCAATATATTTTTTTTATTTCCGCGTGCGCGCAAATAAGTAAAATACTTCAATATTAATGTGAGTGGTTTTGAAAGTCATCTGACCGCGTGCACACACAAACTTGACCTTGTTTCGGTGTTTTTTCACATAACCGTCGCAAAAGGTAATAAATATTTACCTTTGAAGCAAAAAAAGAAGGGCGGCAGCCCCCGTTCTCTCTCTCATACAGCGCGTTTTGTGAAATACGACGAACAGTTATCCTTCACGGTCTGAATTTTGCCTGTCAGAAGGACGACCGCGGAAAGGGCATCATCAGGGGGAAACCCGGCGCCCGGCCTTATCCGAAACCGCCTTTTGTCAATTATTACCAAAAATTGTGAATATTCTGTTAATTCCGCATAAAAACCGCGGAGCTGCCGAAAAACCCGTGAAAATCGGTCTTTCGGCAGCCCCGTGCAGAGTTTTGGATTCTTCCTTGCGGATCCGGCCGCAGCACGGCGGTTCCCGGCGGGAACAGCTCATTCCGACAGGACCGGAAGCAGGCCTTCTTCCCGCTTTCCTCCTTCAGCCGGTTGTTTCCGCGGGCTCGGAAGAGCCTGTTTCCGCGGCGGCGGTACCCGGCGTGAATACAGAGGTCATAAGCCTGATCCCGCCGATCTCGTCGATCCTGACCGCGGAGTATTCCCTCTCGTCGATCTCTTCGTTTTTAAGCTTTTCCTCGCACTCAGCCGCGGAGTCGAAGGGAATGAAGAACCATCTGTTCTTCCCGGTCCCGACTATCCAGCCCAGTCTGCCGAAGGCGACCGCCGATCCGCCGTAGCAGGCGTCGACTCTGAAGACCCGGCAGCCCGGCAGCTTCCCGGAGGTGATATCGCCCCCGCTCTTCTTCTCCGAAGAGTCCCATTCGGATGGGACGAAAACCGTGTCGGGCTCCCCGAGAAGGATCCCGCGGAACTCCTCGAGCCTTTCCTCGTCATCCACCGAGAATTCGAAACGGTTGAAGGAGAGTCTCGTGATCAGGCCTGGGTCTCCCGGTTCTCCGTCCGCGGGCTTTCCGCTTTCGGTAAAGAGGAAGGTCCCGCCGTCCCCCACGACGGCGAGATAATCTCCGGTCTCATCGTTCTTTACGCGGTAGACGGGGGCGCCGATCAGCCGGTCCCCGATCTTTCCGAGATACTGCCCGAGCTCGAAGGCGAGTTCCTCAGAGTCCTCCAGCTTTCTGTAGATGTCACCGCCGAACTCGATCATGTCGACCGATCCGTCATATGAGCCCACGACGGGATTGGCCTTTTTCCATTTCACGAATATCACGATCCCGGCTATGACGGGGATCAGAAACAGCACAGCGATTATGACCGCCGCTCTCTTTGTCATCTCTTTTTTCTTCCCTTTTTGTCGCCGGAAGGAGCATCCCCGGCGTTTCCGGTCCCGGAGGATCCCTTCTCTTTCTCTTTCTTCTTCTTCTCCCAGGGAAGCGTGATCTTCGGTTCCTTTTTCTCCCTGATCCTCTTTATGTTCTCGCGGTGGCTGAAGACGACGACCGCCGCCATGGCTACCGCGATCGGAAGCCTCAGTCCCGCGCTGCTCCCGTCTCCGCTCACCACGGTAAAGAAGATGTGGAGGAGCAGCGGCATGAGCAGAGAGGCCATGATCGACGAAAGCGAGACATACTTCGTCCCGACAAGAACGATCAGGAATACCGTGATCGCCCCCAGAAAAACCGGCCAGTCGGCGAAAAGCAGCACCGCCGCCGAGACCAGGACTCCCTTCCCTCCCCTGAACCTGTACCAGCAGGGGAACATATGGCCGAGAACGCAGAAAAAGCCGGCGATCCAGCAGCCGTTGTATCCGAAAGCGAGATAGCCCGCGACGCAGGCGACTGCGGTCTTCGCGACGTCGCCGGCAAGCGTCAGAAGGCCGGCCGATCTTCCGAACACGCGGAACATGTTCGTCATTCCGGCGTTTCCGCTCCCGTATTCCCTGATGTCTTTCTTAAATATACTTCTTGATACGATAATCGCCGAGTTCAGGCTCCCTGCCAGATATCCCGCCGCCGAACTGATGAGCACCGCGGCCGCGACGATGAGAAGAAACACCCCTTGCGAGACGCTCTGCCTTTCAATGAGTATGAGGGGTATCCCTTTTGAAAAGATCTCGCTTAAAGAAGGCATGTCTCGATCACAGACCGAGGAAGGCGGCGCCGATAATTCCGGCGTCGTTCCCCAGCTCGGCGATTCTGATCTCGGTCTCGGGGACGAGTCCTCCGCCGTACTGTTCCTTTCTGATGATCGGAAGCAGCGGCTTCAGAAGCGTATCCTTCTCGTTGGAGATGCCGCCTCCGATCGAGATGACTTCCGGCTGAAAGATGTTTACGATATTTGTGAGTCCGCAGGCGAGATAGAAGACATATTCGTCCACGACCTCGATCGCCGCAGGGTCGCCCAGCCTCATCGCGTCGTAGGCGGTTCGGGCCGAGACCTTTCCCTTCTTTTCGGCGAGCTCCTTCATGACGGTCTTTTCACCGCGGGCTTCGCAGTCCGCGATCTTTTCCTCTGTCATGGCGATGAGCGCCGTGGCCGAGCTGTAGGCCTCCCAGCATCCGCGGCGGCCGCAGGAGCATTTCCTGCCTCCCGCGCAGATGACGATGTGTCCGAGCTCGCCTCCGGCGTAGTTGAAGCCCGACTGAACCTTGCCGTCGACGATGATGCCCCCTCCGACACCGGTGCCGAGAGTGATCATGACCGAGCTCGAGGTCCCCTTTGCGGCTCCCGCTACGGCTTCTCCCCAGGCCGCGGCGTTGGCGTCGTTCTCGACGCGGATGTTGTCGACCGGGAATCTCTCGCGGAGCATCGAGGCTATCGGGAATCTCCTGAAGGGAAGATTGTTCGCGTATTCGACGACGCCGTCGTCATGGTTAGCGATACCCGGGCTCGCGATACCGACCGCGGCGATCTCGCCGATGCCGACGCCCGCCTTTTCGATAAGCGCGCGGCAGGCCGCCGCCATGTCGTCGACGATGAGCGCGGGATCCCTTCCGGCCCCGGTGGGAACGCTCACCTTCTCGATTATCTTCATTTCGTCCGAGACCAGCCCGCAGGCGATGTTGGTCCCGCCGAGATCTATTCCTATCCTGTACATTGAAATGACACCTTTTTTTTCTTATTCCCGCCGGATCAGCCGGCCTTGTCGGGGGTTTCCTTTTCGGGTTCGTTCTCGCATTCGATCATCCGGATATCGGCGCCGAGGCCCCGGAGCTTGCCGACGATGTCGTCGTATCCGCGCTCGATCGTCTCCACCCCCGAGATCTCGGTCGTGCCCTCGGCGGCAAGGCCGGCGATGATGAGCGCGGCTCCGGCTCTGAGATCGACCGCCTTTACCGGAGCGCCGGTGAGCCTTTCCCTGCCTATTACGGTGGCGGTGCGGCCCTCGACCTTGATATCGGCGTTCATCTTCGCGAGCTCGTCGACATAGCGGAAACGGTTGTCGAACACGCCCTCGGTGATGATCGACGTACCTTCGGCGGTGGCGAGCAGCGCGCCGAACTGGGGATGCATGTCGGTCGGGAAGCCGGGGTAGAAGTATGTCTTGATATTGGCTCTCGTCAGCCTTGAGCTTCTGGACACGGTTATCGCGTCGTCCTTCTCGTCGATCCCGGCGCCCATCTCCTGGAGCTTGGCGGTGACAGTTTCCATATGCTTCGGGATGACTCCGCGGACGGTGACGCGGCCTCCGGTGGCAGCGGCGGCGACCATGTAGGTGCCGGCCTCGATCATATCCGGGATTATCGTATAGCTGCAGCCGTGAAGCTTCTCGACTCCGGTGATCTTGATGAAGGAGGTGCCGGCGCCGCTGATCCTGGCCCCGCACATGTTGAGGAAGTTGGCGAGGTCGACGATATGCGGCTCGCGGGCTGCGTTGTCGATCGTGGTCTTTCCCGCCGCCGTGACCGCGGCGAGCATGACGTTGATCGTCGCCCCGACCGAGGCTATGTCGAGATAGACCGATCCGCCGTGAAGCCCTCCGTGCGGGCAGAAGGCATGGTTGCAGCCGTTTTCGATCCTGACTTCGGCTCCCAGGGCCTGAAATCCCTTGATGTGCTGATCGATCGGGCGCACTCCGAAATCGCAGCCTCCAGAGAAGCCGACAAGCGCCTCTCCGAATCTCCCGAGCAGCGCTCCGAGAAGATATGTCGACGCTCTCAGTCTGCCTACCAGCGGTGAATCGGATACGTCGCCGCCGATCCTTGAGGTATCGACCGCGACGGCGTTCCTGCCCGTAGTCCTGACCGTCGCCCCCATGTCCTCCAGTATCTTCAGCGAGAGCGCGACGTCGGTGACGTCGGGAAGGTTTTCAAGGATGCATTCGTCGCCGCTGAGTATCGTGGCGAACACTATGGGAAGAGCGGCGTTCTTCATTCCGCTGACGCTGATATCGCCGCGGAGCTTTCTCCCGCCGTTGATTATAATCTTTTTCATCGCAGACCCTTTTTGTCAAACTCAGATGACATTTCCGTTTTTGCCGGACGCCTCTCTGCGGGACCGGTTCAGATCCCGGGAAGAACTCCGCACAGCCTTTTTATTTTAGCATAAAATCAAAGAAAAGAAAAGAGATTTTTTTATTTAAATAAATATTTTTAATCTTCAGCCCTTCCTGCGAGGTTTTCTGTTGCATTTATCGCCCGGATATGATAAAATATCTGTCAGAAAGAAACGCGCCGGACTTCTCACGGCGTAGCGGCGCGGAAGAAGGGACGGTATTATCACAGCAATGAGAAAAGCCTACAGAATGACGATCGCGGGACTGGAGCGCGAGCTCCCTCTCTGCCCTATCGGCGACAGCCTGCAGATCGGAGCCTTCGTCATCTTCGGAGACCCCGAGCTCACCACCGCCTGCGCGGCGGAGCTGCTCAGACGAGCGCCGGAATACGACTATCTGATCACCGCGGAAGCCAAGGGGATACCTCTCGTTCACGAGATGGCGAGGCTTGCGGGCAACCAGAAATACTTTCTTGCCAGAAAGAAGCCCAAGCTCTACATGACCGGAGTCATGGAGGTCAGAGTCCGCTCGATCACGACCGAAGGCGAACAGAAGCTCTACCTCGACACCGCCGACGCCGAGCTGATGAAGGGGAAAAAGATACTTGTCGTTGACGACGTCGTCTCCACCGGAGAGTCCGAACGGGCGATCGAAGCCCTCGTGGAACAGGCCGGAGGCATCGTCTGCGGCAGAATGACCATCCTCGCTGAGGGCGACGCCGCCGGACGCGACGACCTGATCTATCTCGAGAAGCTTCCCCTCTTCGACAGGGAGGGCAATCCGATCGGCTGACCGCGCCGCATCATATTTTTCAGGGGCTGCGAAAAGCGTCGCTTTTCGCAGCCCCTGAGCTGTATCACGGAGATTCCCGGTCAGTCGAGCGGGACGCTCTCCTTTGCTTCTTCCAAGTTGTTCTGCACCTCTTCGACAAAGTCCTCGAAGGTCTCTTCGTTCATTGTGAGGATGTCGGTGTACTTGGAGGGAGCCGACGGAGCTTTTGCAGAGGTGTTGACGATCACCGAATATTTACCCGAGAAGGGGATGTCGATCTTCTCGCCGTTCTGCGAGATCGACTCGAGAACGACGGTGTGGACGCTGCCCTTCTTCTTGTAGTTCAGCTTGACAGTCGTCTCGTCCTTTTCTCCGAAATAGTCCTCTTCGGCCACGGTGATCTTCACCGCTCCGTCATCCTTCGTGTATTTGAGGGTGATCTCGGGAAGCGAGAACATCCTGGTGGTAAGGACCTCGCACCTGAGCTGTTCCTTGGTGTCCTCAATGACACGGATCCAGAGATAATCGGGATCGTCGCTGCCGTTGCGGACGGTGAACTTGAATCCTTCAAATGTCTTGTGGGTCTTACCGAGCTCGACGCCGACCGTCGTCTTTTCACCGTTGGCGCGCAGCGCGACGTCCGCCTTCATAATGGCTCCGGAAGATTTGTTGAGGAAGTAGCGGACCGTCACCGATACCGAGCTGTTGTCGATCTGTTCTGCCGCTTTCTCAACATAGTCGTCGATGTCGTCGTAGAGATCTCCGGCATCGTCATATTCGTCGACAAGGGCGATGATTCTGTCGTTGATGAACTTTTTGAGCTGAGTGTCGCTCTTGGCATCCTTCCAGAAGGACTCGATGACCTTTGTCAGAGCCGAGGAGGAGAGCTTGACCGTAACGAGAGTGCAGGCGACATCCTTTTCGTCGAAAACGGAGGTGGTGGTGTTCTCCTTCTCATATTCGGCGTTGTCCGAAATGAGTTTGTAAAGTTTCTTTACATACTTGTCGTAGAGTTTTTCGGCGTCCTTTTCGGCAGACTTGAGCTCGTTGATATTCTTTACGACATCCTCAAGCTTCGCGTATTCCTCCTCCGAGAGGGAGAATTTGCTGTCGCTGTCTTCTGCGAAGACGGATTTTGCGAGATTCTTTCCCGCCTTGGAGAGATTGATACCGTAGGCGTTTTTGCCGAGGATCTTGTCAAACTTTGCGACGATCGCGTTTTCCGATCCGTAGAGGGCTCCTTCGTATTTTTCCTCTCCGATCTTTGCGTTGAGAACGGCAGCGGCGGTCTTTTTGTCTTTGTTGGCGTAAAGAACGAGAGAAAACTCGCCCTTGGAGTCGCTGTCTTCACCGAACTCAAGGCCTTCGCCCTTCAGTTCGATCGAGCCGCCGGAAGCGATCTTTTCCGCAGTGTTCACGATGTCGATCTTCTCCATTTTGTCGGCGGTCCTGGAGATCGCCTTCTGGAAAAGAGCCTTGGGAGATTCGGTCGCGGTGCAGGATACGCAGCTGAGGACTGCCGCAAAAAGCATGGCGGCGGTCATAACCACGGCAAAGAATCTGATGGATTTCTTCATTTTTTCCTCCAGAATTATTATTATTGTTTTTTTATGCAGTTGGAAATAAAGGATCATACCCTTATAATTATATCATAATAACTTTCAATTGTCAACTTAAAATGATCTGAAAAGGTTTTTTCCGCAGCCTGTCAGCTCTGTTTTTTGACTGTTCAGGAACATAATAGCCTCGTCTCATTGAAAAAAAGCGCAAAATCGAGTATAATAATCCCGCAGAGCGTATGCGGCGACGAAAAACAATGAAAGGGAGGAGCCGGAAAGATGCGGATACTGATCTGTACCGCGAGAATGGGGATCGGCGGAGCCGAAAGCCATGTCCTGACACTGTCGGCCGAACTCGTCCGCGCGGGTCATTCGGTGACCGTCGCGTCGTCGGGCGGCCTCCTCGTCCCGCGGCTTGAGGCTGCCGGCGCGAGGCAGATGCTCCTTCCCCTCGACCGCAAGGACCCGGTCTCGGTCGCGGCATCCCTCAGGGGGATTCTCGACGCGGTCGGGAGAGAGAGGCCGGACATAATTCACGCACACGGAAGGATTCCCGCCTTCATCTGCCGCCTGCTTAAAGACCGGCGGGACTTCCCTCCGGTCGTCACGACGGCGCACGGATTCTGGGATCCGATGCCTCCGAAGGGGCCTCTGACCTACTGGGGAGACAGGGTAATATCGGTAAGCCCCGCCCTCGGAGAATGGCTCTGCGAAAAATACCGGCTGGATCCCGGGCGGATAACCGTCATCGGGAACGGAGTCGAGATACCCCCGGCATCAGACAGAGCGGCGTCCTGCAGAGTAAGAGTTTGCGCCGCCTGCCGGCTTGACCCGGACAACTCCGGCGCGGTCGTCATGCTGGCGAAGGAGCTCGCCTCCCTCTCCGTGACAATGACAGGCGGCGGGATCCGACTGACAGTCGCGGGAGAAGGCAGCGACAGAAAGCGCCTGGAAAAAGAGGTAAAGATAATAGCGGAAGGCGCGGGCCCCGGCTTCGGCGTGAGTTTTACAGGTGCGCTCGCCGACCTTTCGGGGCTTCTCGCAGAGAGCGACATATTCGTCGGGGCGTCGCGGTCGGCGCTTGAGGCGGCGGCGGCAGGTCTGCCGGTAGTGACGCTGTCGGGCGGCGGAAAATGCGGCGGGATCCTCTCCCCGGAGACCTCGGATGAGCTTGAACGCACCAACCTTATCCCTTCCGGAGATAAGCCGGAGGGTTCCGGAAGCGAACTGTTGCGCTCATCGCTGGCTCTTCTGACCGGCGACAAAGACCTTCGCGCAGAGCTCGGGGCATACGCGAGATCCTTCGCGGAAAAAGGTCACGATATAAGATCCGTCGCGGCAGAGACCGCCTGTGTCTACAGGGAGGTCATATCCGAAAAGAAGGGCAGAGTCATGCTGTGCGGTTATTTCGGAGCCCGCAACGCCGGCGACGACGCCACTCTCGACCATTCGCTTGAGGAGCTGAGAGAAGCTGGGGTCCCCGCCGGAAAAATATCGGTGATCTGCCCGAAAAAGGGCTTTTCCGACATAGAAAAGACCGGCTGCAGGCCGGTCGGAAGACTTGATATCAGACGGATCCGGGAAGAGCTGAAAAAGACAAGGCTCTTCATCCTCTGCGGCGGATCGCTGCTGCAGGATCTCACCAGCCGCCGCTCTCTTTTGTATTACACTTCGATGCAGAGAGCCGCAAAAAAGTCGGGCTGCCTGACTGCGATCACCGGAGGCGGGATCGGCCCGCTCGGAAAAAAGAACTCCGAAAAGGCAGCTGCCGCTGTTCTTGCGTCGGTCACGCACGCCGGACTTAGGGACAGAAGCTCGCTCGCCGTCGCCGAAAGGCTTGCGGGAGAGGCCAGAAGGCGTTCGGGGCTGCCCGGATTTGCCCTTTCGGCCGACGCCGCGGCGGTATCTGGCAGTGTGACCGAGCCACGGGAGGACTTCGGGGAAAAATACGGGGACTACTTCGTCATCGCGGCCAGAGATCTTCCCTCTCCGCGAAGGAGCGAACGGCGGAGGTTCCTTGCCGCTCTCGCCGCCGCATCGGCGGCGCTCCGCGCCGGGACCGGCCTCCGGCCGGTCACCGCGGCGATGGCGCCTGAGGATGAGGAGATCTCCCGAAAACTCGCCGCGGGATGCGGCGGCGAGTACGCGGGAAGGATGACGCCGGAGGAGATGAAGGCTCTGCTGGCGGGAGCTTCGCTCTCGGTATGCGTAAGGCTCCACGCGGCCGTCTTTTCGCTCTCGGTGCTGACCCCCGCGGTTGCGGTCGTCTACGACCCCAAGGTCGCGGCCTTCGCGGAGGAAGCCGGCTTCCCGGCGCTCGATCCGGGAGAACTGTCAGAGTCTTCCCTTCTCTCCGCCGCCGGCCGTCTTCCTGCTGAAGAAAAAATGAGGGAGACCTCGGAAAGGCTTGCCGCCCGGCGCCGTTCAGACTCCGACGCGGTCGCACGCCTTGTCGATCCGTGATCTCCCTGATATCCTGTTAATAATTGTTTTCTTACAGATCCCCCTCGGTCAGGTCGACGATCCTGTTGTGGACCTCCTCCCTGTCCAGATCCAGGACGGTTGCCAGTTCTCCGTACAGACAGTTGCGGGCGGTATGCTCGAAATCGTTGTCGAGATCGGGCAGCCGTCTTCTCAGCTTTTTGAAGGAGGCCCGGCGCTTTACGACCGTCTTTATCACACTGATATATTTGAAGAGATCGGTGGTCTGTACCGCGGAGCGGTAAGCCTCCCTTCTTTTTCTTTCGTCCTCGACCTCGACGAGTCCGATCTCAGGGATCTGTTTGAAGAAATCCTCGGCAAAATCCCTTGATACCGGGCGGCGGATCACGATGTTGTCGTTGTCGACAGGTGTAAAGATCTTGGAATTGGAGGTGTCAAAAAGAGGATATAATATATAGTAAAGCCTGCTGTCGGAAGCGTCGAACGGATTCGTCCGGATCTCGCCGACCCTGCAGATGCCGTTCGTGCCATATATTATATTCTCGCCGATGCTGAACATACCGAAACCCAACCTTTCCGTAGCATTTCCGGGAAAAACACTTTCCCGCTATTATAACAAATCTTCTTTAATATGATAACACAAAAACAAATAAAATTCAACAGTTGACTTTTATTTTTTTTTATAGTATAATATTATGATTGTTGTCGGGCGGAGAAAAGGGTCTGATCCCTCCGTCCGCCTTGACAAATTAAATATATATGAAAAGGAGGTGCAAAAGGATGGGTCCTTTGGAAATAGCTCTCCTCGCTTCCGCCGCGCTCGTCTTGGGTGTCGTCGCCGGCATACTGATCGGTATCGCCTTCCGCAAAAAGAAGGAGAAAAAGCTGACCGGTATCGCCGAGGAAAAAGCCGAAGGGATCGTAAAGGAAGCCGAGAAAAGCAAGGCCGCGCTCCTCATGAAGGCCGAACTCGAGTCGAAGCAGATGGTGGTCGACGCTCAGAAAGACATCAACCGCTTCAGAAGCGACGCCGAGAGAGAGGTCAAGGAACGCCGCTCAGAGGTTTCCCGCATGGAGAACCGTCTGGCACAGAAGGAATCGAACCTCGACAAGAAGACCGAACAGCTCGAGAAGAAGAACGAAACTCTCGACAAACGGCTGAAGGAAGTCGAGTCGGTGAAGCAGCAGGCGGACGAGGCTCTGGCAAAGCAGCAGGAGCGTCTCGAGGAGATCTCGGGGCTGACCGCCGCCGAGGCGCGCGAGAGACTTCTTGCCGGAATGGAAGAAAAGGTCAAATTCGAATTTGCACAAAGACTCTGCGAACTCGAGGAGGAATTCAAGGAAACGGCTGACGACAAGGCCCGCAACATCATCACGCTCGCCATCCAGAGATGCGCGGCCGATCAGGTGTCGGAGGCGACTGTCAGCACGGTCCAGATCCCCAACGAGGAGATGAAGGGCAGGATCATCGGACGCGAAGGAAGGAATATCCAGAAGCTTGAGACTCTTACCGGAGTCGAGCTCATCATCGATGATACTCCCGACGCCATCACGATCTCGGGATTCGACCCCGTCCGCAGAGAGATCGCGAGACAGACACTCGAAAAACTCATCTCGGACGGAAGGATACACCCTGCCAGGATCGAGGAAATGTACGAAAAGGCGAAGCGCGAGATCGAGGCAGGCATCAAGCAGGCCGGCGAAAGAGCCACCTTTGAAGTCGAGGTACACGGACTCAATCCCGAACTGGTCAAGCTTCTCGGACGTCTCCGCTACAGAACGAGCTACGGTCAGAACGTGCTCCGTCATTCGGTCGAGGTCGCATTCCTCGCGGGAATAATGGCGGAGGAGATCGGAGCCGACGCAGACACCGCGAGACGCGCAGGACTTCTCCACGATATCGGAAAGGCATTTCCGCACGACGTGGAGGGCACTCACGTCGAGATCGGAGTCAACGCGGCAAAGAAATACAAGGAAAGCCGCGAAGTCATTCACGCCATCGAGGCTCACCACAACGACGTGGAACCCAAGACCGCGATCGCGGTGCTGGTCCAGGCTGCAGACGCGATATCCGCCGCGAGACCCGGAGCCAGACGCGAGGATCTTGAGAACTACATCAAACGCCTTGAAAAACTTGAGGAGATCGCCACCGGATTCCACGGTGTCGAAAAGGCCTTCGCCATTCAGGCGGGCCGCGAGCTCCGCGTGATGATCAAGCCCGAGGACGTCACCGACGAGGGCATGGTCGTGATCGCGAGAGACATCGCTCAGAAGATCAAGGACGAAGTAAAATATCCCGGCCAGATCAAGGTCAATCTCATCCGCGAGTCAAGGGCCGTGGATTATGCCAAATAACTCCCCGAAGAGGGATTTTCCATATACTTTATATAAAACCGGATTGCACTCACCGCGCAAAGCGCGATAACAACATATATAAATCATATGGATAGCGAAGGGGCTGCCGAATACCCGTCACCGGGTCTCGGCAGCCCCTCTGTTGTTTTTATTCAGCCTTTTCAAGCGACAGTTCGCAGCCGCCCTCGTCCGAAACATATACCTTCTTCATCGCCTGTGCGGCCCTGCCGGCCGGAGCGGTGTCCTTCAGCGACTCGTAGAGCGAGGATGAGGAAGGCCAGAGGCCGGTATCGGCGGAGATGAAGGTATAGACCTCGGCGCTCGCCCCGTTGCGGTAGCCGTGGTGAGCGAACTGGACGATATCGCTCCTTAAGTGGTCGGCGTACATCGAGGCAAGAAAAGCTCCAGCCTCGGTCTGGATGTCGCCGAGGAAGATCGCCGACAGTCCCGCCGACGCCCGCAGGACGAGCGAGGTGTTGTTCATGCAGGTCGGCACCGAGGGATAATAATCGGTAAAGGTGTAGAGAAACTCGAAGGATACCCCTCCGACGGTTATCATGTCGCCCGTCTGCGGAGTCAGAACGCGGGCTCCCTCGAAATATGCGGCGTAGGGAGCGGCGCTGTAGGCCTTTTCCCCGTTGTAGGGGGTGTAGGCGACGGCATCGTTGACGCAGAGCGTCTGAAGCGTCACGTCATTTCCGTAGAGCTCGGCGAAACGTCTGAAGGCGCCCGAGTGATCGGCGTGGGGATGAGTGACGATCCACATGGCGATCACCGGCTTCCCTCCCCCGCTGTGCGACATAAGTGTCTCACGGATCAAGGCGGCGTCGCTGTCGTATGAATGGCCTCCGTCGATTATGACGAACCTTCCGTCCTTCAGGCAGATGACGTATCCCATGCCGACCTCCGACTTCGAGTGGTCGTTGTCGAGCTGAATGAGAGTCGCCTCCTTCGGTCCGCCGGAACTGTCGGATATCGAATAGACGCTGTTTTCAAACCTGTCCTTTATTACTCTGACCGTGCGCGACGTCCGGTCGACCGAGATGTGAAGCGCGTCATCCTCCTTCTTCAGGCAAAGAAAGGTATATCTTGAGAGCACGCGCTCGTCGACGGTCTCCCAGCCCTCGTCGGCCAGCTCTGTGAGATACCGGCGGGCAAGCTCGGCTGCCGCCGACCTGTCCTCGGATCTGAACACATAGGCGGCCAACCGGTTGCCGAGCTGAAGCTTCCGGTAGAATTCGTATCCCCCGGGAGGCGTAAAACCGTAGTCAGGCTCCGACGCAACGGTCCCGGTATCCTCTCCGGGCGTTTCGGACAATGCGCAGCTGTCGGTCTGTGTGACATCCGCCTTGGTTTCCCTCTCCCTGCAGGCGGAAAAAAGGCATACCGCAGCGGAAGCAATGAGGATAAGGACCGCGAACGCGCGGATAACGGAAAGGATACGGATCCTTTTATGATCTTTCATTTTCGGTACGGACACCCGTCCCGTCCCTGCCTCAGCCCAGAAGCGGGAGGATCTCCTCATCGATCCTCTTTCTCATCGCCGCGTCGGGAGCGCGGTAAGGCGACCTTGCCCTTCCCATGTCGATGCCGAGCCGGCAGAGGACCTCCTTCTCACCCTCGGCGACGCCGATCTTAATAAGGGAGGCAATGATCCTGTTGACGGTGTCCTGAACGGCAAGGGCGCCCTTCGTGTCGCCCTCCGAGAAGAGTTTCCTCATCTTTACGAATTTGTCGACCATGAAGTTGTAGGTGCTGCCCACTCCGCCGTCGGCGCCCATGGCAAGTCCGCAGAGGAACATCTCGTCATAGCCGTTGTATATCACCTTGCCGGGATAGCGGGACTTGACCGTCTGAAGCGCGAAATAGTCGCTCGAGGTGTGCTTCATGCCGATAAAGCCGTCGTCAGAGAGGAATTCCCCTATCTGATCCGCTGTCAGATTCACCCCCGAGTTCCCGGGGAAGTTGTAAACGAGCATGGGAAGTCCCACGGCGCGCTGGACGGCGAAATAATGCTCCTTTATCTGACCGAATCCGAATTTGTAGTAGAAGGGCGCAACCGCAGATATCGCGTCGTAGCCGAGCGAGGAGGCGAATTCCCCGTAGGCGACGGTGTCGGCGGTCGAGATCGCTCCGATGTGCGCGATGAGCCTGACCCTGCCTCCGGCAGCCTCGGCGACCGTGCGGTATACGAGCCGGCGCTCCTCGGGAGTCAGCATAAAGACCTCCGCGGTGCTTCCGGCGACGTAGAAGCCGTCGGCGCCGCCGCGGATATTGAATTCGACGAGTTTCGCCAGCGCTTCGGGATTGACTCTGTCGCCGGCGTCAAAGGGTGTCAGCAGCGCGGGATAGAGCCCGGCGAATTTTTTTGCGGGTGTCATTTTTTCATTCTTCATGAGATCAGTCTCCTTTTATCCCTTCCCAAAGGGCCTGGTAGTTTTTGACGATGGCAAGACCCTCGGAGGTATACTGCCTTTCCAGATCGGTCCTGCCGTTTTTAAGCATCGACGTGTAGTAGGAGAGCCCCGAAAGCTTCCCCGACGGATCGACGTATCTTGAAACGTCGAAGAAGGCGGTGTCGCGCATCAGCCTGTACATCCTGACCGAGTCGGCGTCGCGGAGGATACGGCTGGTGAAGTAGGTCTCGACGAAGGCCTCGGTGAGATATTTGTATGACGCGGCGGAAAGCGCCTCGATAATCGCGCCCG
The DNA here is from genome assembly GCA_900321265.1 of uncultured Eubacteriales bacterium. Lineage (GTDB taxonomy): Bacteria > Bacillota > Clostridia > Oscillospirales > CAG-272 > CAG-390. The sequence goes on along the minus strand of ONVJ01000122.1, from coordinate 7,437 downwards.
ACCGGTCGAGGTCGGCGCAGCAGCAGGGGACCGCCATTATGCCGCCGTGCGTGACGGTAATATAATTCTCCTGATCCTTTGAGTATTTCGGATAAGGAAGATAAGCGTAGTTGAACGAGATGTCCCGCAGATTGTCGGGATCGCTGGAGTAGACCTCAAAGAGAGCCCTTCCGCTGTTGAAGACGGTGTAGTCGACGTTCGGATAGGTCCAGGTGTCGGGCGCGGTCTGTATCTCGTTCATCTTCTCGACCATCCCCTGGAGCAGATCCCCGCTCAGGTTGATCAGGAAGCCATCGTCGGACACCTTCACCGGGCTCTGGCCCCAGTTGTTTATGAATCTCGAGGTCCCGTTGACGGTGATCGCCAGCCCGTACCTGTCAAGGTCGGTCTTCGTGCCGCTGCCGTCGAGGTCGGTATAGACGTCCTTCGTCAGGGCGAGAAGCTCGTCGGCCGTCCAGTCGCCGCTGTCGACGAGAGCGTAGGGGCTTTTCAGTCTGAGCTCGGAAAGCATCTCGAGATTGCAAAGGAATCTGAAATGCTGCTGAACGGGATATGTCAGATCGCTCACGGCGATATACTGCCTGCCGCGAAAGAGGAAGGCCTCGTTCGCCGACTGATTGTACCAGGGCTCCGACAGATTGACCGAGCCGAGCGAACGCCAGTCCTCAACGGCGCCGGTCGTCAGGAGGCTCGCGATATTCGTCGTCGCCCAGAAGCAGACGAGATCGTAGGAGTCTTCGTGGGCCCCCGACGCGTTCGCCGACTGTATCCTCGCTATCAGGTCCCCCGACGGGAACAGGACCGTCTCGACGGTCACCCCGAGCAGCTCTTCGACCTCGCTGTTGCGCCTGAAGGCGGCGTCGTCGAGCAGAGTGCCCCTGTTGGTGTCGGCGGTCAGATAGATGTTCCAGGTCTTCGCGTCATACGAGAGGACCCTGAAGCTGCCGTCGTATTTTTTCGTCCTGTCGATATTGCGGTAGACGTCGGTGTTCTCCCCGGTCACGTCCGCCTGCGTCTCCCCGGTATCCGGGCCGCCGGAGGTCGCGTCCGTGCCGTCTCCTGCCCCCTCTTTGTCCCCGCAGGCGGGGAGGGCGAAGACTGCAAACAGAACGAGCAGAAACGCGGCGATCATCCGGTAGATCAAATGTTTCTTTCTCATTTTTTATTCTCCTGCGATTATAAGTCGGATCGTGTCTGACTGCCGCCCGCGCCCTGTCACTGTCTTTCCAGGACAAAGTCGCCGGGATCGAGGCTGTAGCCCCTGATCTGCGCCTTGGGGGCGTCGTCGACGATATAGTTCACGATATAGATCTCGCCGTCGGGGAACTGGACCCATCCCGAGTAGCCGAGGTCGCTGTGAGGCGAGCGGTCGTAGTCGACCGGCATTATCCTGACCGCCATGTTCTTCCGCTCCGAGGCGAGAGCGGTGTCGGTATCGAAGACGGCAGAGAAGAAATTCTGCGTCTTCGAGCTCATCCATCCCTTCCCTCCCTGATGGAAGCGGTAGGTCATGAGGATCCTGCCGTCGGCGAGATACCCGCTGACCGGCCGGTGGCAGCCGGGGACAGGCATCCTGACGGTCTCGCCCCAGGTCTCGCCGCGGTCGTGAGATACTGTCTTTATGCAGTCGATCCCCTGCCCCGAGTTTTCCCGCATGAAGCAGACGAGATCGTTTTCGCCGACCGGCAGCACCGAGCCCTCGCAGAGATTGTACCTCGGATCGTCGGCTACCGTTATCTCCTCCGACCAGCTCGCGCCGCCGTCGTCGCTGTATCTGAGATACTCGCAGAGCTTTCCGCTGACAGGGCTGTGCCGCTGGTACACGCAAAGATGTCTTCCTCCGCCTATGACGCGGTATTTGTCGGGAACTATCCCGCAGAACGGCAGGATCCGGGGCTCCGACCATTCTGTCCCGGACGGCGATCCCGTCCAGAGATACTGGACCGTCTTTGATCCCGTCTCGTATCTTCCGGTGCCGTCGACGCGGTCGCAGATGACGACCGGCCTTCCGTCGGGAAGCAGGCTGATCCGGCTGTTGTTGAAATAAAAGTCACGGTCGGTGTATTCAGACAGCGGGATCTTCCCCGACCAGGTCCTTCCCCTGTCGTCGGAAAAGACGAAGACTATCCTTGAGCGGTCGCGGTCGCGGTGATGGGTGCATTCGGTGAAGGTGCACACGAGTCTGCCCGACGGCAGAAGCGCGAGATCCGGCCATGCCTCGTAGACCGAATCGTCTCTCGAAACGGTGAAGCTTTTAACTGCTGAGGGCATTTTCGCATTCTCCTGTAATATGTGATAAAAGCAGGGGGATAAACAGCGGATGCCGGTTTTCCCCCTTTTCTTCTCTCTCTCTCTCTCTCTCAGTCGATGAATCTTTTGTAGAGCAGCGTACCGACCACGAACAGGACGAGAAGTCCCGCTATGACGATGCCGATCGTAACCACGGTTTTCCGGAACTGTTCCGGGGTCATGCCGCCCGATCCCTCCCCGGCATCTTCGCTGTCCGAACCGACAGATCTGTCATCCGGAGAGGATGTCTCGGGATCCTGAGACGAAGCGGTCGCGCTTTCGGGCGGATATGGGATATCGCCGGATGAGGTTGTCTCGTCTCCGGATACCGGCTCCGGGACCTCCGTCGTCAGCGGCGCCGTGGTCTCGGGCGGTCTCGGAACTCCGGCGATCAGATAGACAGACGACGTCTTTCTTTCCTCCGCTGAGATCACGAAGAGAAGCGCCCGGTCGCTCTCGCTGTAATCGGTCACCGTCTTCTTCCCGTCGATGAAGAGCGAAAAGTCCAGATAATCGCCCTCCGGGACCGACATCCTGACAACGAGATTCCCGTCGGGCAGCAGACTGCCCTCCGGGCAGGTCAGCTTTACCTCGCATACCTCGGCGACGATCCCGCCGGCAGTAGACGCGAGATATTCGGCAGACTGTACCTCAGACTGGGTCAGCATCTCCCTAATGTTTTCCCTTGTCAGAGAAGTTCCGGACGGGAAGCAGTCGGTGCCCTCTCCCTCGAGTGTGAAGGTCAGTCCTCCTGCGCCGTCGGATACAGATCTCGACAGAGGCGGCAGCGTTTCGGTCTCCTCAGCTCCGCAGACCTCACAGACGCGGACAAGGCTGCCCTCCTTCTGATATGCAGGGCTCTCCTTCTCCTCCCACTCTCCCCAGCGGTGTCCGAGCGCCGGGATATCCTCGGATTCGATCACCTCTCCGCAGACGCGGCAGGTGACGCTGCTCTTCCCCGGCTCGGTGCATGTCGGCTCGGGAGATATGACCGGATCGAGCGGGATATGCTCATGATCGGGGGAAAGCGAGACGGTCACCGAAAAGCCTGCCGACACTCCCCGGCAGGTGACGGTGACGGTCTGCTCTCCCAGGACGTCCGAATCAAAACCTTCAAAGCTTATCTCGGAGGGCTCGGGAAACACCGACGATCCGTCGTTGTATATCACGGCGACCGACAGCCCGTCGGCGTCGAAATCTTCGCCGTCAAGATATTCTGTCTTTGCCGGCATCGCGACGATGTTCAGCGATTCGGGAGCCGTTTTGATGACCTTGACATTGAAGCTCGCAGAGAACACCTTGCCGTCTTTCCGGTAGGAGACGGTGATCTTCAGGCTTTCCGCCGGAGTATTGAACTCGCTCTGGGAGTATGTGACCGCGGTGGAGACGTCCTCGGTATAGCCGTTCTCATAGCTCGCTGTCACCGCGATCCCCGAAGGGTCGAGCGACTGACCTGTATAATAGGTCAGTTTTCTGGGATTCGTCTTGATGGTGATGTATTTCACCGAAGGGTAGACCACTTCGACGTTGAAGGACGCCGGATCCTCCCAGTCGGGATATTTTACCGAGACGGTGACTGTCCCGACGGTGTAGCTGTCGAACCCCGAGCACCACTCGTTCTTTATGTCGGCATACGAGACGGTCCCGTCGCTGTAGTCGATCCTCAGCTTCGCCCCGGTGATCACCAGGTCTTCGCCGACGAAGTATCTGGTCTTGTCGGGTCCCGACGAGACCCGGACTCCCGTGATGACCGACGATACTATCGGGACCTCGGGAGTCACGTCCTCGGCGTGCGAGACGACCGCCGGCCAGAGCGCCGGGATCAGGAGCGCGCCGAGCAGAAGCAGCGCAAACCTGACTGTTCGCAAATGATTTTTCAACTTAACTAAAAATGCCTTTCGGGCGGGTTTTGATTGGTTCCCGGCCGGCCTGTTCCGGCCGGGGAAAGAAGGAAGCAGGCGAAATCAACCCTTCTTAAGCTCGTCGAGCTCGGAATTTATCTTTGCGACTGCGTTCGGGACGGTCTTCGCTCTCGCCTTGAAATAGGTGGAGACCGAAGACGGCTGATTCTTGCCGATGAAGGTCCTCATCAGCTGATGGACAGATTCAATCGATTTGGTGTAGAGGATGCCGGCGTCGATATAGATCGACTCTGTGATCAGGTCGAGCATCGACACCGATTCGACGTCGTTGACGTATCTCGCCTTCAGAGTCACCTCATAGTAGGCGGGGGTTATCGTCTTGTAGCTTTCGGAGGCCATGACCTCGAGCACCGCGCCGAGCATATTCTTCTCGGCGTCGTCCTTCGAGGTGTTCGGGATCGCGAAGGCGGACATCGTGTCGTGCACGTAGCTGTAGTATCTGTCCTGTTCTGCGTTGAGCTTCGGCATCGGGATGACGCCCCTGTCGTCCTTCATGTTCTTCATCGCGTCGCTCTCGACCTCGATCAGGCGCAGTGTCGTCATGGCGGCATGGCCCTCGGCGAAGAGCCCGGCGATGATCGGCTGCTCGGAATCGGCAGACTGGTTCGCGATCCTCAGCGTGCCCGGGTTGTCCCAGAAGAGCGCGTTGATCTTTTCAACGGCAAGGGTGATCCTGTCGACGTCCACCGCGTAGACATACTCTCCCGCGTCGTTGCGCCCGAGTATGTCAAGCTTGCAGGAGGACCAGTAGGGGTCGACCGAGATCATGTCGTGATTGGCGACGAAGCCGTACTTGTCGGTCTGGTCCTGTGCCACCCCATCTCCGTTAACGTCCTCGTAAAAAATCGAAGCCAGCTCGTACTGGTAATCGAGAGTCCATTCGCCGCTGTTGACCTTGTCGTAGGGGAAGGGCACGCTGTGCTCCTCAAAGGTCTGGCGGTTGAAGAATGTGGCGAAGGTGAAGCGGTAGAGAGAGAGGCAGATCGCCCCGGTGCAGAAGTACTGGGAGCCCTTGTACACGGCGGCGTTGTTGAAGCCCTCGAACCAGTAGGGACGGGACAGATCGAGATTCTCGACATCCATCAGATCGCAGTAGAGATTTTCGTTGGTGTGGATGATGGAGGCGTATACGCTGGCGCAGATCAGGCTGTAGTCGTTGAGCCCTCCGCTCACCTGCGTCCTTATGTATTTCTCACTGATCTCATAGTTGTCGTTGCCCGGGACCAGAGTGTTCTCGATCTTTACGCCCAGGCGGTTCTCGGTGACCAGGTTCCTCGTGGCGACCGCCGAATGGATGGCGTTTCCGTCGTCCTCTGCGGAAATCTCGTCCTTGCACCAGTCTCTTCCGCGGCTGAGGATGTTTATGACCTCATCGCCGTAATTCAGTGTGGCGGGGACGTTGTCGCCGATCTCGTATTTGTCTGTTTCGGGCGCGTCGGTTGTGTCAGTCGCGGCAGTGACCGAAGGGACCGTCGTATCCGCCCCGGGGCCGGTCTTCTCCGCGCAGGACGCGAAGGCGGACAGGCAGAATATGATCGCGAAGATGAGCGAAACAAGCGCTGTCGTCTTTTTCATTTTTTTCACCTCGGAGATTTTTATTGTGAAGAACGCCGGAAGCCTGAGAAGCAGGAGGCGTCAGTGATATTCGGGCAGCCAGCCCCTGTGGGCCTCGATGAGGTCGTCGCAGAGGGAGACTATGTCGTCGATCGACAGCTCCGCGGAGGTGTGCGGATCAAGCATCGCCGCCTGATAGATGCACTCCTTTTTCCTTGTGACGGCGGCTTCGATCGTCAGCAGCTGGACGTTGATGTTCGTGCGGTTCATGGCGGCGCAGATCTCGGGCAGCCTGCCGACCTGCGTCGGCTGAATCCCGAGCTTGTTGACGAGGCAGGGCACCTCGACGCAGGCGTTGTCGGGCAGGTTGTCGATAAGCCCCCTGTTGAGGACGTTTCCGCCGAAGCAGTAGGGCCTGTTCGTAACGACCGCCTCCATGATGTAGCAGGCGTATTCGCTCGTCTTCGTATGGCTTACGTCGCCCGCCACATAGAGCTCCCTGTCGGCGTTCCAGCGGTTTATCTGCCTGACACAGCGGCGGGGATATTCGTCGAGCGGGATGCGGTAGCGGTCGATCAGTTCCGGATACTTATCCTTGATGAAGAAGCAGTTGTATTCGGCGTTGTGCTCGCTCGATTCGGTAACGTAGTATCCGAAGCGGCGGATATACTCAAGTCTTACAAGATCCTTGAAGCCCTCGGGCGGATTGTCAAGGATCTCGCAGGCGCGGCGCCTGATCTCGGGATAGAGGTCGTTCCCGTCGGCGTCCTCGCACTCGAGCAGGAAGGCCATATGGTTGATCCCGGCGATCTTTTCGCGAAGCGGCCGCTTGGGGTCCATGCCGAGCTCTTTCATCAGAGTTGACGTGCATACCTGAACGCTGTGGCAGAGGCCGACGGTCTCGATGCCGGTGTATCTCTGCATATAGCCGGACAGTATCGCCATCGGGTTCGTATAGTTCAGAAAGATCGCGCGGGGGCATACCGCGCTCATGTCCTCGGCGAAATCCTGAAGAACCGGTATAGTCCTCAGGGCTCTGAAGATGCCGCCGATCCCCAGGGTATCGGCGATCGTCTGGCGCAGGCCGTATTTCTTCGGGACCTCGAAGTCGGTGACGGTGCAGGGCTCGTAGAGTCCGACCTGTATGGCGTCGACGACGAAATCCGCGTCTCTCAGCGCTTCCCTGCGCATGGGTACGCCGAGATACTTCTTTACCGTCGCACGGTTTTCGTTGATGTTTCTGTTGAGCGCGGTGACCATGATGAAGGATTCTTCGAGCCTGACGGGGTCGATGTCATAGAGCGCGATCTCAGATTCCCTGAGCGCGTCGGTGAGCATGACGTCGCCGAGAACGTTCTTGGCGAAGATCGTGCTTCCTGCTCCCATAAAAGTGATTTTCGGCATGCGGGTGTCCGTCCTTTCGGGATTCCGCCGCGCAGGGCGCGGTCGAATTCAGTTATAGTTAAGTATATATCTTTTTTTAATGATTGTCAAGAAAAAGATTATTAGCGGGGAAAGATTATGGTTCCGGCTCCGGGGCTGTAAAAAAAGTCAACTTTTTTTACAGCCCCGCAAAAATCGCGGACGGGAAACCGCGATTTTTGCGCGAGCTTTGCGTTTTTTGCTGCAAAAACAGTATAAAACGCAAAATTAACGGGCAAAAACGGCGCGG